>JANRLT010000071.1 GCA_033762255.1 Pirellulales bacterium
GCAATTCGTTGTGGCCAGAGCCAGGTTATTTCTTCGGGTTGAATGTCGGCCATGCAGCGTAAGACCGCCTGGGTTGTGGTCGGCTGTTGCTGGGGTGGATCATCATCCCGGGCGTGAGGGTTAAAAACAAAGTTAGGGTCGTCAATGTCCGGCAGGCGGGACTTAGGGGCATCGGCTTTGCTGGCCGCTTGGCGTGCAAGGTCAATCAACCATCTGCCGTCCAGGTCTAATCCGTCGGTATCCTTGCAGCGTGCATCTATGACCAAACTGGCTAGGCAAGCTTGCTCCACAAACCGCATCCGCTCGCGGGCGTTATCCAGGTCGATTGTGTCCACAAATACGGACTGGCGATTCTCAAAAATCTCAAGTCGGCGTTTGCCGATTCTATTTAACTTTCCCGCTGTGACTGTGATATTCATGCCACCACCCGCCGCCGCGTTGCGGTCTGTACGGGCATCGGGCCAACTGATATGGCCTGGGGCTGTTCCGCTGGCGTTTCCGGCTCTTGGGTTGTCACAATGGCCCGTGCCAGGGCATGGGAATATCGCCGTAACTGACGCCATTCGGGTGGAAATTGACTCAATAGCAATTCAACCGCCGCCTGTTCATCCCTTAGGGTTCCCACGCGATAGCGGGGTCTCACTGGCCCCTGCTGACCGCGTTCCCGGGCCAAGTCTTGGGCAGCTTCACGCAAAATTGCGCGTGCCTCAATCTCTTGCAAATATGTGTTAAACATTCTATATTTCCTTGTGAAACGCGGCGGACGTGCGCTAACACGTCCACCGCTAAGAGAGGTAAGGTTACAGCGTCGCGGCCACGGGATCATTCCTGTGGCCGTCGGCGTTTGGGGAGAAAATCGCCGGGCATTGCTCTTGAGCCAGCTTGGCTAGCCAGTCCTTGATTACCGCGACGGGGAACATCCGGCATTTGCCAATTTTGGCATGGGGGATGACCCCGCGCTTGCACCAGCGTTCGATTGTCGCGGGGCTGACCGCAATCAGTTCGGCTAGATCGACGGCATCCACCGCCAGCTTTTCGCAATCAACGGCGTTGATCCGCGCTAAGTGCAGTTGCGGATCGCGGACTTGAGAGGGGGTAGCATTCATCGCGCACCCCCTTTGTCCGCCGGGGTGTTCGCGGTTGCCTGGGTGTCGATCCAGGCTTGCAGTTTCGCGGGGCTGTAGAGCGTTCGCCGCCCCACCCGTAGGCAGGGCAACTCCCCCTCTCGGGTCATTTGCCAGAGGGTTTTTGTGCAAATGCTAAGCATTCGCGCCGCTGTCTTGGAATCCACCAAGAGTGGGGGTTGTTCGGGGGCGGGGGATTGCTTGTAAATCGCAACTGCCATCGGTTCACCTGGGGTTTGAGTGCCAGCCCTAAAAATGGGCCGATACTCCAAATCCCCTTGCGCCAACCGATTGCGCCAACCGTGCTTGAGAATGTGCGGGAGTGAAAGCGTAAATTACGGATTGAAAATTTCTAAAAATATTTTCGCTGACAACCGCGCGCCAACCGCGCCAACCAGTTTACAGCCTGATTTTAGGGACTATTCGTCGCTGTCATCGCCGCCAACATAGGGATTGTTTCTTGCCCTATGATTTTGGGGACTGCGCATTTTATCTTTATGGACCTGTATTCGACGGCCTTGGTTTTCGTCATCTTTCCCCGCGCGATTTTTCATCCACCAATCCGTTTTGCCGATAGCCGATCGCGTTACCCCAAACGTATCCGCCAGGGTTTGCATAGTGATTTTGGCGGGGAATTTCAAAATCCTATCAATCGCCCACAGCTTTTGATCGACGGATTTGCTTGTGTCGCTGGCAATCCGCTCAATTTCCACGTATTTGCCCTTGAGAATGCTCCCGCCATAGAGCATGGCAACTTTGGGCGTGCCGCTGGAATCGCTATCGAGGGGCTTAGGCGTGTTTGCCTCCAATCCTGGGTTGCTGGGGGAGTGCCCCGCAATCTCGTTCAACCCGCCCCAGGCTTGCTCAAAATCGCAGCGTAAAAGCGGCCAGTCCAGGCGTAACGTAACCCGTCGCTTATCGTCCAGAATCACATTCCGTAGCGTGTCAAATTCAGCCAAAAGCGTTTTCCACTCATTCCCCCATTCCCTCATCAAACCCCGCAAATCCAATTCACTGACTGCCGCCCCGCACAGACGCTGAAACTCCCCCTGATCCATCCCCCCAAATGCCGCATAGTGGTCTGGCTTAGACTCCGTTGCCGGTTCCTTAATCCAGGCCCCAATCCGGTCAATTTCAGCTTTGAGAAAATCCAAAAATTGCCGTAGTGCTGGCGTTCCGTTCCGTTCCATTGTGGTTCCCTTTTCCCCCGCATCCCGGCCCGCGCTCGCCGCGCGCTCAATTTGCAGAATCCCGGCATAATTCGGCATTTCCCGATACGGCAGCAGCGATTTTCGCATGCCTTCCAGACAACGCTCCGCCGCCATCGCAGAGGACTGTAATTCAGCTTCCTTAGCGGAAACGTGCTCATTCCAGGCTGTCAATATGGCGGACGCCACCTGCGAAACCGCTTGATGGGCGGTCGCAAAGGTTTGGCCACCCAGCATGATGGGTTGTTGGCTGGCGGCCCGCATATCCAGGCAGGCGGTTTGAAAATGGGGCAGATTGCGGCTTTGTCTTAACTTCCCGGCCAAAGACGCTATGCCGGACTTGAGCCGCTCTAGTCGCGGGAATAATGGCTCGCTTTCCAATTCGTCGTCGATTTCCCGAAACGTGTTATCCCCCTGGGACTGATAATACTCCTGCACCTGGGCGTACTCGGGCAAATGCCGGTGAGAGGAGGGTTTTATGAAAAGTGCCTGCAAAAATGCGACATTACTGTGATTCAGCCAAAAATGCACTTGGGCAAATTCTGCAAAACTTCTTTCGGGGAACTGCTCACGCCAATCCATGCGTCTCCTCCTTGGATATTGAGCGATAGTTGCGGAAATAGGCCCTAAATGGCCCCCGCACGGTCCATCAGCTAATTTTATCCCCCCAAAAATTTTAAGTACAGTCACCCAGCCTATCCCGCGCGCACGCGAGGGACGACCCGCCAAACCGCTAAAAACACCGTAAAATGCGGCATTTCATTTGAGAAGGGATTTTTAGGTTTAAGGCCCACGGCATCCCTGCGGTCACGGTTGAAAAAGTATTTAGTTCCCTGCATGGCCCAGTGTTGCCGAAAAAATGGCTATTATCACGTCAGTTCAACTTTCCCCCCGTAGAAAAGGTGTAGGTTGAAACACGCTTCCCGCTAGGTTCCAAGAAATTCTAGGGGCTGGGGTCATCCGCCATCGCCACGCGGCTGAATGACTCAAAAATCCGCTGCCGCGGCAAAGGCCGCCTGTGGCCCTTGGTCCATTCCCGCCCTCACACTCTCTAGCTCTCTGCTTATCAGATCTCAAGGATTTACAACCTCATTGGCTTTTGACCCCCGATTCTAACTGGTACAGACACGAGTTAATGACGGCTCACGCGCAAATTCTATTTGGACGGAAGACCACCATGCCAGCTGATCTAGTTTAGAACTCTTGAAAAAACCTGATTGAAAAATTTACTAAACAAGGGAAAATTAATTACTTGAAAGAAGTGGAAATTTTGATATATTTAGTGTGACTGCTTTCTGTCTCAATGTTAACGATATCGAAGCTGTGACAGCTCTTCTAGCGATTCTAAAGTTTCGTCGGCAGCTTGTACGGGCAACTCCTTAAGTCGTTTTCGGAAACTTAAAAGGCAATAGTAGTGGGAACTTCAGTGAATAGAGATGTTACGACAGTCAAGTTGCACTTTGAAGATTCTGGAGATTGGTACAGTCTACCGGAATGGGCAGAGTATTTTATCGGCATCGGAAAACAATTGGCTTGTGCTGATCAATTAGAAAGCAGGATTGTAACTGCAATTGTCGTTCCTACTCGTGCGTTCGGAGCAGCGTATGTGAGCCTTGGAATGGTTATAAGCGATGCGGCAGCACGTGATTCTTCATCCGCAGCAGCCCACTTTGAAAATCTTCTCGCTCTTGCAGCAGGCACTCCTGTCATCTTCCGCCAAGGTCCTCGCAAGGTGCTAAAGGGCGTGTTGAAAGGAACGGAAGAGTATAATGGTAATCTGCATGTTCGGGTGCAGGTACAGTCTAGAGATCCCCGGACTGGTGGCGGGCTAACATACCTGATTGACAAGTCGCGGGCACTCTTGGTACAACCTGCTAAACATTCCGGTAAACTACCCAAGAAGCAGGGGGGTGAGAACAAACGGTTCGCCAATAGCTTCGTTGACACCCTCTTGGGCGATGCCGACCCGGTACAACTCGGTATACGATCAAAGCTTGTCTGCGCCATCGTGGGAAAGAAGAGTTCGCTTGAATATGAAATCCGTCACACACCCCTCGCCCTACATACCAATGGTAACTGCCAGGCTGAAGGACAATTGCAGGATGTGCTGCGAATAGATCGCTTCGTCAGTGGCGAGCAATCCTACCGCTCCGCGCTTGTACCCGTTGGCTCCAGTCCCCCATCTGGCGACGTTATCAGCAAGGTTGAGATCGGGGTTGTATTCGACGGTGCGGCTGGTTTCCTTAAATGGGGATCAATGTGGCCAGACCGACACCAAGTCATCATACTTGATCGCACCGAACTATATTTCGACGATGCAATTACTGCCATCAATTGTCGGTTCTCGCAAAACCGTGCCGACGCCTCGTCACACCTGCCTGCCGAAGGCGCACTACCCGGTGGTGAAGTCCTCGTTTTTCGGGAGGCGATTCCATGAATTCCGTCTCCATCGGCAGAGCAACAATCGTTTACGAGACCGCTTCCAAGTGTGAGATCACACGTCATTGGGTAGATCATACGGGACTGGCAGATGTTTCACGAGATCTACGGACATTAGTTAAGTCACTTGGAGTAGACGCGGAAGACGAATTCTGGCAGCGGACTCTTGGCCCTGTCCGCCGCTTAGCGTTCGCATTCTGTTCTACACCGCTGCCGTTTGACCACGCCGCCTCAGCTTCATGCATCGAGTGGGACAAACTGCACCGACAGGTGCGGCTTTGCCAGCAACTGTTTCCCGATTCTCACGTAGCACTTGCAAGCCTTGTGGAGCAACTTCAAAGCCTATGCGAGGAGACTTGTTCCCCTTTTACCGAGAACTTAGAATCACTACACAACGCAAGTGGCGGTATATCGGTTATCCTCCGCAATCCCCGAATGAACCAGGCTGTGGCCGCGTACTTTGCCACCAGTACTAGGCTCAGGAACGCCAGGGTGGTTAGTGCGAGACAGTTACGCGAAACGCAGTTCTGCAACTCCCTTGTCGCCATTGGCCCGTGCGGTTGGTTCCCAGAGTATGTGTTCTCTGCACCGCGTGCTTCGCACATCCATGTTGTGTCGTTCCGCTGGATACGCGATCCGTGGAAGCCGGGACCGGTATTTCTCAAGGCCGATGTTTCTGAAGGCGACAAAAACGGCAAACACTTTGTCGGAACAATGCCGCATATCAAGGGCCATGTTGCTCCACCCAGCCAGTCTATGACGGATATTCAACCATTGGACTTGCTCCCGCCCCTGCCGCCATTCGGCAAGGCGGGTTCGCGCATCCCAGGATGGCCCCCAAACACCAGTGTCGGTGATGAGACGCTACCAGCCCGGCTCTGCCACTTGAGCGGTGAACGTGCCGTCTTTGTATCGGCCGAGGAAGGTGCATCCTCCCTCGTTATTGATTCATCAGAGACCGGCGATTCCACGGTAAGGCGCGTGCCCATTGATGAACTGGAGCCGGAACTGAGCTTACTCCTACGCACATCTGGTGGAGGCGATTTCATTGCCCCGCTTGCAGACCGCATTCTCGGAGACCGTGCAGCAGAGCTGCGCACGCAACAGGCCGGATGGAAAGTCCGTTTGGTCGCCGCAGCGCAAGAGCAGTTTGGGGCACTCAACCGCCGCGAACTTGCAGCCCGCGTCGCAGTAAATCTTCGCTCGCATGGGCTTTCCGAAGCCCGCACTGCGAATGTCCACTATTGGATGTCCTCTAAATGCATCCACCCGCGCAAGGAATCAGACTTTGCTGCGATACTTGTCTTCGTCGGTATGGCAGACAGAACGCGGGAACTGTGGGAAGCGATGTTAGAGATTGACCGGGCGCACAAGAGGGCGGGCCAGGCTATTCGGCAAATGCTTTTGCAGAAGATTGCAACATCATCCTTGGAACCGCTAGAAAGGGATGGTGAAATGGCGTTCGATCTCGGAGAGCAGGACGGTGGGACGCTTTCGGCGTTCCAGATCACGGCCATTTCGGAAGAGGAGTTCGAGGTTCCTTCCGACCGCATCGGCGTTCTATTAGATTCGGAGGAATAACCGTGGCCCGCATGATCCCTCCAACCATGGCTGCCTCCTGCCCCAGCCCTGGCGAGCAAGAGATATTCGCTAAGCTTAAGCAAGAAAATGCGGCACGGGAATGGATTGTACTTCACTCGCTAGACATTGCACAGCATCTGCGGCAGGTGTCTGGAGAGGCCGACTTTGTGATCATCGTTCCTGCAATCGGCGTGCTCTGCCTCGAAGTAAAGGCGTGCCGCTCACTCGACATCAAGGATGGGCTGTGGTTTTACGGCCATGATCCGAAGGGTGATCCACGCGGCCCATTCAAACAAGCATCCGAAGCGATGCACAGCCTCCGGCAACAGGTTATTCAAAGCGACGCATCGCTTTCCCGAGTTCCGTTCTGGTCTGCTGTTGCGTTCCCGTATATCGAATTCAAGGTTGCATCCGGAGAGTGGCATCCGTGGCAGGTGATCGATTCGACCCGCTTCAAACAGCAGCCGATGGCGACTCTGGTAGGCGGCATACTGCGCAGTGCGAGATCACATCTAAGTTTGCAGCCAACGGCCAAGTGGTTTCGCGATAGCGACCGCATACCGGATAGCAAGCAGTCGGCCGCGATTGCCAGGATTCTCCGGCCGAATTTTGAATTCACCGAGAAGGCCAGTGATCGCCGCGCGCGCAAGCAAGCGGAAGTCATTCGCTACACCGAAGAGCAGTTCGTTGCGCTAGACACAATGGAGGATAACCCTCGCGTCCTCTTCACAGGTCCGGCAGGGACTGGCAAGACACTCCTCGCTTTGGAAATGGCACGCAGGGCAGCAAGCGCAGGGAAAAGTGTTCTGTTCGTGTGCTTCAACCGTTTGCTCGGCCGATGGCTGTCTTACCACCCTATAGTGCGCAGCGGCCAAATCGCGGCTGGAACACTCCACCAGTACATGGCGGGAATCGCCGACATCAAAGTGCCGGAGGGCGCGGACGAGTCATTTTGGAAGGCCGAGTTACCGGAAGCCGCCCTGTCGAAGCTGCTGGACGGGCACCGGGATGCTGCACGGTTCGATATGGTGGTTGCCGACGAAGTGCAGGACTTGCTCCACCCACAGTACCTCGACGTGCTGGAACTGGTACTCAAGGGTGAGCTTTCAGGCGGTTCGTGGCGAATGTTCGGCGACTTCGAGCGACAGATGCTCTACGGGCAAGACCGCGAACTAGCCGAAGAATTGATCCGCAAGCGGTTAGGGTCGTTTGCTAGAGGAGCGCTCCGCGTGAATTGCCGAAACACCCCTCGCGTTGCGACACTATCCCAGCTCCTCGGCCGCCTCAGACCGAATTACTTGCGCATTCTCCGCCCCGATGACAACATCGAGCCAGCTATTAACTACTACGCCACACCATCACAGCAGCGCAAGGAAATCAGCAATACGCTTGAACGACTTTTCAAAGACTCCTACAGCGGCGATGACATTATTGTCCTTTCGCCGAAGGCCGGGCAGCGGTGCGCGGCGGCTGGTGTGACAGAGAAGCCTTGGTGCGACCAGCTAGCTCCCTTCGAGACGGCTGCGCCCGGCAAGATTCGTTATACGACCATTCAGAGTTTCAAAGGACTAGACGCTCCAGCCATCGTCGTTACCGACGTCGAGCACCTTGATGGCGACACGTTCTCGTCGCTTTTCTACGTTGCGACAACGCGCGCGCTAGAGCGACTCAACATCATCGTGCATGAGACGGTCAAGCCTGACATCATTCATTCGCTGCTCGGCAGCAGATAAGAGTAAAGGGGGAGCAACCGGTGCAAAATATTGAGAATCGTGATGCTGTGCTGCGGGCGCTCCGCGAGGAACTGGTCGGGCCATACCCGCTCGGGCAGGAAATAGACTGCGCACAGGCGATACAACTGGACGACGCCGAGGCTGCGTACCGGCCACACCGCCAGCTCGGTTCCGGTGAGGAGATTCTCCAGCGGGATTCTCCTACGAAGCGTTACGGCGTTGGTGTTCTGTATCCGATGGAGGCACCAGTCGCGCCCGACGAGCTTGATTCTCAGTTACCTCCACCCGATGAAGAAGCTGAACCCGCGCCGCCGGAAAATGCCAGAGAGCCGCTCGCACCTTCTGCCGTGCATGACTGCGAGACGATTGCGGCGCGTGCTGAATATCGTCTCCCGGAGGCCGATTCAGACGACTTCGACCTCTCATCTGCCAATACATACAAACCGAGCAGCATGGCTGTGAGCCTACTGGTACATCTGCCACGAGGAGCTGTACTCGAAGTCGTGGCAAGTGGCGGCCGTTATCGGCTCTTGCCAGTAATGCTCACCGGGCGCGAAAGAGAGTGGTGGCTACGTTCGCTCGTCAGACTCGCGAGCAATTTCCACCGCGAAGATTTCCCCGCAGCAAATGCCTACGTCAATGCTCGCGATCCGGTGCGAGAAAATGTCGCAGACCTTGACGTGCGAATCGAAGTCTTCGCAAGGCCTTACCAGTCTCACCCAGACGAGTATCTCATCACAGTGTGCCTGGTCAACCGCGAGCCAGCTGGTGGCAGGCTGGATTTGCAGTCCTTGTTCCAGTCTCGGATAGAGGTCCGTTTGAAACCCGGCTCTGCCGGAACCATTCTGCCATACCCGACGGCTGAGCCGCTGGACAGCGATGAGCGCTCGCAGGAGCTGCTGTACCGAGACAAGCTCACTTTTGCAGTAGGCCACGGGTGCGCGGCTGACTGGACTCGCAGCGCCCCAACCTCCGCTGAAAGCGTCACCGCCGAATGTCTGCCAGTCTTTGAAACACCGAGCACAACGCCAGACATCCGCTCAAGCAGCGGCCAGCCGCTTATCGCTTCCATGCGAATTTTGGCAGGAATTGAACAAGGCTCCGATGGCACCGAACAACTTGAGGCCATTGTCAGCGAGTACGAAGCATGGATCACGGTGCAGCGCGGGCGCATCCCAAGCCTGAACGCGCGATTGCGAGAAACCGCCGAAGCCCACATGGAGCAATGCTCGGAAGCAGCCCGGCGGATGCGCGATGGATTGTCACTACTTGCAAGTGACCCGCAAATCCGCCGCGCCTTCCAGCTTGCCAACCTCGCAATGGTTACTCAACAAGTGCGGTCGAGGCGAGAGGCCCGCACTGCCACATTCGACCAGGAAGCCTCGATACTTCAATTTGCCGAACCTTATGAGCCGCTCGACCTAAACTCTGTGCGTGCGCGCGGAAGCCAGTGGAGAGCTTTCCAGATCGCATTCATTCTCGCATCTCTCCGTTCCACGGCGGACGCATCAGATGCCGACCGCGAGCGGGTCGAACTTATCTGGTTTCCTACCGGCGGTGGCAAAACTGAAGCGTACCTCGGGTTAGCCGCGTTTAGCATCTTCCTTCGTAGATTGCGCAACCCAGCAGATACCGGACTGCAAACACTGATGAGGTACACGCTCCGTCTCCTAACCGCACAGCAGTTTCAGCGTGCCTCAAGACTGATTTGCGCAATGGAATACGTCCGGCGGCAACATGCCGAGGAATTGGGCGAGGCAGAAATCTCTACGGGCATTTGGCTTGGCGGTTCCACTACTCCAAATTCTCGGGACGAAGCCCGCTCTGTACTCCGCAGCCTGCGAAGTGGAGACGGGCGAGAACAGAACAGATTTGTTTTGGATCGATGCCCGTGGTGCGGTGCCGAGATGGGGCCGGTTAACCTCACCGCTGGCCGTGGGCGCGGTCGCCGGAGCAGTATTCCCCGCGTCATTGGCTACGAGTCCCGCAACAATACCGTCGTCTATGCCTGTCCCGACCGACACTGCGAATTCCACAGGTTGCTCCCGCTATATGTCATCGACGAAGACATTTATGAGAAGCGCCCTGATCTTGTCATCGGCACGGTTGACAAGTTCGCTATGCTCGCTTGGAAGCCGCAGGCGCGCTCACTGTTCGGCATTGCCGAAGATGGGACGAGAGCCTCCTCGCCGCCCGGCCTCATAATTCAGGACGAACTGCATCTCATTTCTGGCCCGCTCGGGTCGATGGTCGGCCTCTATGAGCCGATTATCGAGGAATTGTGTACCGATAGGCGGGGACAACACGCAGCTAAACCAAAGATCGTGAGTTCTACGGCAACCATCCGCAACTTTGTCGAACAGGTGCAGGGCCTGTATGCGAGGGACCGAACGAGCCTGTTTCCACCGTCCGGATTGGATGCCGACGACTCGTTCTTTGCGAGAGTCGCACGGCGGCCCGACGGCACTCTTGAACGCGGCCGTATCTACGTCGGCGTCCATGCTCCCGGTCTTGGTTCGCTCCAAACGGTGCAAGTACGAACATTTTCGGCCTTGCTCCAGGCCCCCCAAACGATGTCGGCTGCCGACCGCGATCCGTGGTGGACGCTATTGCTCTTCTTCAACAGCTTACGCGAACTCGGGACAACGCTCACGCTGTTCCAGTCTGACATTCCAGTTTTGCTCAAAGGTGCGCTCAGGCAGCGCCTTGGCATCAACTTCCAGGATGTGCGGCAACTCAGAAAGATACTTGAACTGACGGGCCGCCTGCCGGGCGACGAGGTGCCAAAAGCCATTTCCGCCCTCGAAATCCCGACCGTCTCGCAGCAAGGGCAACCTGTCGATGTCTGCCTGGCATCCAACATCATCGAAGTAGGGGTCGATATTGACCGGCTTTCGATGATGGCAGTTGTCGGCCAGCCGAAAACAACATCCCAATACATTCAGGTGACGGGGCGCGTCGGCCGCAAATCGGATCGGCCTGGCCTGGTCGTGACAATCTACACCGCGTCGAAACCCCGCGACCGCTCGCATTTCGAGAAGTTCCGCAGTTATCACGAGCGGTTGTACGCGCAGGTGGAACCGACAAGCGTTACTCCATTTTCCCGGCCAGCACTGGACCGAGCCGCCCATGCCGTCATTGCAAGCTATGTGCGGCAACTCGGTGACTCCGATCAAGCCGAAAGCCCTTACCCATTTCCGGCAACTTTGGTTGCCGCCGTGTCGCATATCCTCGAACAGCGCGCAGCTTACGTTGATCCCGATGAACTTGTGGCGCTTCGCAGGATCATCCAACGGCGTGTTGATGAGTGGCAGAGGTGGCAGAGAACACAATGGGATCGCGGGCAAAATACAGAGAACATGCCTCTATTGAGGCCATCCGGCGCTTATGTGACGCCGGAAAAATCTAGGGTCTCATGGGAGACACCGCAGTCTTTGCGAAACGTGGACGCCGAATGCCAGGCCGAAATCACGCAACTCTACATTCTCGGAGAAGAGGAGGCTGGCGATGCCTAGAAGACCAGTACGCCGCGGCCAACTCATCTCACCGTTCGGCCCCGGCGCGATGATGATTCTGCCTGATGGCGTCTCCGTGATCTGCGGTGGACTAGACCACTGGTTCAAGCACGAAACCGGCGGCACAGAGAACATCGACCAGCGGGAGTACCAAGTCGATGAATGGCGGCTTGCTGCGCGCCTCAATGTCGGGCATTTCTATCTGCCACCCGACCACCGGCGGGTGCGTCGCCCCGCTCCCCCGACCAACGGCTACCTCACTGTGCCGTTTCTGCGGTTCCCGCAGTGGCATTACTGCACTCGTTGCGGGTTGATGCGCAAGGTGCCACTCGTGACCAAAGGGCGGATCAAATGCGCGGAATGCGAGGCCCGTGGATGGACAAGGTACATTGTCCAGGTTCCCTTTGTCGCCATGTGCGATGCGGGCCATCTCCAGGACTTCCCGTGGGTCGAGTGGGTATATGAGACCGCAAATCCGCCGCAGAACCAGCTTCCAATGCGGCTCGTTTCGACAGGCGGCATGACACTCGCGGGACAAAAAGTGAAGGTCGATGGCGGCCCTGAGCGGACGCTGGCAGGTATCACCAATGCCAGCCCGGACGGCAACGATACGGACCTGAGCCGCCTGCTTGACAACAGCCGAACGCCCTACCTTTGCCCCGGCCACCGCCCGTGGCTCGGTACCGAGGAAGGTGAAGGTTGCGGCAGGCCATTAAGGGGAACCCTCCGCAGTGCCGCCAACGTCTATTTCGCACAAATCCACAACTCGATTTACCTCCCACGCAGTGACGACACGACCGTGGCAGAGGCCATCTCGCTGCTTGAACAACCGCCGCTGAGCACCTTTCTATCCATTTTCACCAGTGCTGGTGGAAGCCCAACGCCAGCACAGCTTCGGCAACTGTATAGGGAACTCGTTAGCACATTCACTGACCGCCAGCTTGAGCAAGCCATCGCGACCGTGTGCGGCGGTGGTGGGAGACAACAACAGCAGCAAACAGCCGGTGACGATGCCGAAACCGGATTCAGGCGGCAAGAATACGATACATTGGTCGCGGCCGCAGATTTCGACCAACTCGTGCTCAGTCCCGCAGATCTCAGACAATACGCGCCTGACTTTTCACGTTTCTTCTCGCATATCACGCTCGTCCACAAACTAAGGGAAACGCGGGCACTTACTGGCTTTACGCGAGTCTTTGCCGATACTGACCGCGATCTCGCTAGCCAGCAGGCCATGCTCCGACTCGACCCGCCAGATGAAATGTGGCTGCCGGCCTACATGGTCTTTGGAGAAGGCATTTTCTTAACTCTCGATGAGCATCGCTTGCGGCAGTGGGAAGCGCAGCAGGACATTCAAGACCGCGTTGCACCGCTACTTGCCAGGTACTTGGCTCTCAGGCAGGCGCGCCATCTGCGCGACCGCCACATTGGTCCCCGATACATCCTCCTGCATACGCTGGCACACTTACTCATCAACCGCCTAACTTATGAATGCGGCTACAGTTCCGCTGCGCTCAGGGAGAGATTATACGTGTCGGAGAATTCCGCCGCTCCGATGGCGGGCATTCTAATCTACACTGCTGCCGGCGATGCCGAGGGTACGCTCGGAGGGCTGGTGCGAATGGGCAGGCCGGGGAAGTTGGAACCGCTCCTGGACCGCGCGCTTACAGGAGCGCAGTGGTGTTCTGCCGATCCAGTGTGCATGGAAATGGGCCAAAGCGGCGGGCAAGGTCCCGACTCCATGAACCTTGCTGCCTGCCACGGCTGCTGTCTGGTCCCGGAAACCGCCTGCGAAGAATTTAACCGACTGCTCGACCGCGGGCTTCTTATCGGCCCCTTCAGCAACCTCGTTATCGGATTCTTCAATCGAGCCTAGGAGGGCTAGATGATAATTCCAATTTTGTCCTTTTTTACTGGAGGAGGTTTCTTCGATCTCGGGTTCAAGCAGGCGGGGTTTGCGATCTGCTGGACTAATGAGAATTGTCCGGCGTTTGTCGAGGGTTACGCGCACGGTATGTCCGCATGGCTATCATCCTTTAAAAAGACACAAACTACTAAGGCGGATATCTCGAACACCAGCAGCATCTGCGACCTATCCGCGAGGAAGGTGCTCAACGAGGCATTCGATAGCCCGCTCCCCGATGTCTTCGGCATAATCGGCGGCCCACCCTGCCCGGACTTCAGTAACGGCGGCACCCATGCCGGGGGTAATGGAATCAACGGCCAACTTACGACAACCTTTGTGGACATGATCTGCGGCATCAAGCCATCGTTTTTCGTCATAGAGAATGTGGCTGGCCTCTACCGCTTCCACAAGCACCGTAAGTTTTTGCACAAGAAGATTTACCAGTTACAAGAGAATGGCTACGCCGTGGATTACAGAATTCTGAATGCCCTTGAATTCGGAGTGCCACAGGACCGAGAAAGGATTTTTGTTGTCGGTTTCAAGCGCCCACTTGCGCAGAAAGCACTGGGACGAAAGTTGACGGCGGATGAACGGGAGTGGTTCGTGTGGCCTGAGAATGATACCTACAAAGGGGCCAAGTCTCTGCCCTGGCCGAGGGTCTCGCCGTTTGGCAAGGAGCCGAGTTTGCCTGACGACCTCCCCATCGAACTCACCGTTTTCCCGGCACTGCTCGGCAATGGCGACCCAGAGAAAGTTGCGAATGGCTGCGATTTCTTCAATCCTTACTCCGACAAGTTCAAGCAGGTGAAGGAAGGAGATGTGTCCCGCAAGTCATTCAAGAGGCTGCACCGCTACCGGTTTAGCCCGACTGCATGGTATGGCAATCAAGAAGTTCACCTACACCCATGGAAGGCACGCCGATTATCAGTTCGTGAAGCCCTGCGAATCCAGACGGTTCCGGATGAATACGTCTTGCCATCAGACATGACCCTTTCCGCAAAATTCAAAATGACATGCAATGGAGTTCCTTGTATAATGGCAAATCATCTTGCATCAATGGTCCAGATTTTTTTGGAAAACGCGATCAAGTGAGCCTTAATTTGCTTTTTGTTCCCCGCGGGTCATTAGGTTTCAGTATATGAGTTGTTCGAGTGACTGTAATCCCGCCGCCCGAAAAAGGCGTGACACATCTCCCTCTGCTTTTCCCAACTCAGCGTCGGCACAACAGGTCTAAACTGTTTTTCCGCAATAGCGTCCGTCACGCCGCTAGGCGACTATAACTCTAGCAAATGCAACATTGGTAAAAGCAGCACTAGCAAAAGTATCACTGGCAACGGCAAAAGGGGACCTGCAAACATTTCCACCCCACTACAAACCAGCTTACCCAGCTTAACACTCTTTTTCCCATCTCCCGCTAGTTGCTAGTGTGACTCTCCGCGTTATTATTCACCGGGGGTCCGGGGTCAAAAATCCCAAAGGCAGGAATTTGAACCTAGGCACTACCGTTTTTGCCGGGTCCTTCACGGCGATACTAGAAACTGCGGTCGCCCAGAATCGCATCAATACGAGCAAAATTCTTTCATTCCACCCCCGTTTTCACGGGGGGGGCTTGGGGGGAATATCCGAATCAATTGCTTTAACTTATTGCTCACTTGTCCAAGCGCCCTGACTAGCGGGCGCTACACGTTTTAAGTCAAATTCTGGCAACAGATTACATCGGTTCTCTAACCAGGTGCCACGGCTACCGCGAAGAGATGCTCATGTTACAAGCCGCCTGGATTCACAATCCACCTTGTCTGACTGCGATCTTCCAAATCGGCTTTTCGAGCCACCAAAAGGAACAACGAAATTCACGGTGAAAATTCTTGCGTCCTAGACTACCCCCTATTACAACTGGTACGTGGCACTTTCGCCACCAAATTTCTTTTCCCTGGGGGCCGCTCATGAATCGCTGGACTTCTACGCTGTTTTTGTCGCTGTCGTTTGTCTTGGCAATTACAGCTCCTACCCAAGCTAATCCCATCTTGTGGCCTATCGAACAAGGGGGAAACGGGCATTATTATGAGTTAGTGGAAGAGCCACAATTTTGGGCAGAAGCAATATCCGCCAGTATGCTACGTACGCCACCAACCGGCTACAATCCAGGGCATTTAGCTACAATTTCAGGTATAGCAGAGAATGAATTCCTACGATTCACATATGCCAATAACATGAGAGTCGGCGCTTGGTTCGGATTTACGGATGAACTTATCGAGGGGGAATGGCGTTGGATCGATAATACTCCCGGGATTTGGCAAGACCCGGATAATTTTGCACACCCAATCCAAACTGCTTTTGTAAATTGGATTCCAGGAAATGAGTTTAATCCTAGTGAACCCAATAACCATAACGGCAACGAAGACTATGGATTATTCAGTTTTGAGAACGCCTTTTTTCCAGGGTTTTGGAATGATGGGGTAGGCCCAAACACCGGAAATAAATTCGCCTATGTCGTCGAATACGAACCTATCCCAGAACCTTCCACTATGGTTATCGTAGGCTTGCTTGGGATAACCCTGCTTGCTCGTAAGTCCCCCGGACTTTTTCGGCGTAAAAAATTGGCGGGCGGAATGTAACTGATAATACTGCCCCGCTGGGGGCCTACCCGGCCAGTCTCCTGGATGCTGCCAGGATGTATTTCTGGCAGTTAGGGCAACACTACCGGGTAGCGGAATGTTCCCCAGCTTTGCCGGTCGGCAACGTGCCACCGGTTAAACTGTCGAGAATCAAATCTTTGATCCGCTGGCGGGTTCCCACAGTGAGGGACGGCCAGACGCGGATCAGGTCTAAGAGGTCGGCATCCGTTACACCGTCAAGAATTTCGCGGGGAATATCCGCGTTTACGTTACGGATTACGTTACGGCGGGGATCGTCACTGGAATTTGCCGTATTTTGCGGCTTTTTTTGATCCTGTTCGAGGCACACCGGGCCTAGTTAATTTTCGTTTTTATCTATGCGCGGCCTTTTCCCATAATCCGTAATGGCGTTCAAGCTACCTCAAACTTTGCCTAAGGTACCAGGAGCACAAGATCGCACGCCCCGTGGTGGGATCGCGGATTGCAGGGTATTTTACTCAAATATTCAATCCCGGAAATAAAAATTCATAAAAAATAATTAGATCGCTAGCTGCTCTGAGAGGTTTATCAACGCAGCCATTGGCAGGCGCATTTTGACGGCCTCATTACGTTTCAGATCATAGTTACCAACCAGCACGTAAAACCAATCAGCGGTTGATGGCTGGATTTTGGCAATGTGGGCAACGATAGTCGGAGCAACTATCTAAAGCAAAGTATGATAACACCAGCTTCTGATTCAGGGACCGGTCAAAGATCGGCCGACACACCAATCAGTCGCCAACCATTGCGGCACAAAACGTCCCGCAAATTTATTGATATATGTCTCTCTACATCACATAACATTTGATGATCCCAAGTGTCAAGATGTCACAAGAAAATTTGCATCACAAAATATTTATCAACAATTTTCCCAGCAGCCTTTGATCACCAACGCTGTTAAAAAAGTATTCTGACATAACATCTTGTCGTAACTAAATTAACGCATTCTTTGGTAGAAATTGTGCCAACATGGATTATTCGACAACCCCCTCCTTTAAAAACACGGTTGTTTTAGACAGAAAACCACGAAATCCGTGTCATGGCACGTAAAATGCTTTCCATAATTCGCACATTATTTTAGTACTTTGTGGGAGTATTACACCCATGCACGCGAATTTGGAATTTTTAGTTTTTTCCCATCTCCGTTGGAACTTTGTTTATCAACGGCCGCAACATATTTTATCCCGTTTGGCTCGGCATCATAAAGTGTATTTTATGGAGGAACCATTGGAGACGGAATCTTCCACTGGAATGTTGGAAGTTTCTCCCTCCGCCGAAGATCCCAATGTCATCGTCCTTCGCCCCCATACCAATGTGCGGGAAAAAGGATTTACCCCGGCCCAAATCCAAGCCATCACTCCGCTGTTAAAGGGATTTTTATCAGAAAATCATTGTGATAACTATGCCGCTTGGCTGTATACGCCGCTGGCACATGGTTTTTTAGAGCAGTTGCGTCCCCAGGCGGTGATTTATGATTGCATGGACGCCTTGGATGCCTTTTTGCATGCTCCCCCGGAATTGCGGGAGCAAGAAGAAAAGCTTTTAACGTCAGCCGATTTGGTCTTTACCGGAGGGCCGAGTCTGTTTCGTCGCCTGCAAGGTCGCCACCCTGCGGTGCATTGCTTTGCCAGTAGCGTGGATGCGGAGCATTTTTCCCAGGCGCAGCAGCAGCGGGAATCGTCCGACCACCGGCCCGAACCCGCGGATCAACAATTTTTACGCAAGCCCCGCCTGGGATATTTTGGCGTCATTGATGAGCGCATCGATCTGGAATTGCTGGATACCTTGGCCCGCAGCCGTCCCAATTGGGAAATCGTCATGGTCGGTCCCGTGGTCAAAATTTCTCCCGAATCCTTGCCTCGGCACCCCAACCTGCATTATCTGGGCCAAAAACCCTACGCTGAATTGCCGTTATATATGCGCAGTTGGGATGTTTGCCTGCTCCCCTTTGCGCTCAATGATTCAACCCGGTATATCAGTCCCACCAAAACCCTGGAATACATGGCGGCGGAAAAACCGATTGTTAGCACGCCCATTACGGATGTGGCGGAACCGTACGGCGAGGTGGTTTATCTGGCGGATACCCCGGATACTTTTGTCGCCCAATGTTCGGCGGCCATGAACCGTACACCGAGTGAGAAAGAGCGGCAAGTAGAACACATGCGCGGCATATTGGCAAAAACCAGTTGGGAGCGAACGGTCGAGCTTATGCGGGCGCTTATCATGGACCACCTGGGCCAGGAAAACCAGAACGGGGCGAGCGTAAATCAATCTATGAATCGCTTGAAGGTGGTCGTGGAAAAAACCAAGGGAAATTCCCTGGGAAACGGGGCTGGACAAAGTTATTCCGCGAATGGCACCAACAAACAGCACAAAAATAACGACCACAACATTGATGCCCCGGTGGTGGTGATTGGAGCGGGCCCCACCGGACTTAGCGCGGCGTACCACCTAGGGAGTCGGGGCTTTTTAATCGAGCAAAATTCCACCGTGGGTGGATGGTGCCGTTCCCAGGAAGTGGCGGGATTTACCTTTGATTGCGCGGGGCACATCATGTTCTCTAATGATGCTTACGTGCAAGAATTATATCGCATTTTGCTGGAAGACAACGTCCATTGGCAAAATCGCGAGGCCTGGATTTACAGTAAGAATGTGTATACCCGTTATCCCTTTCAAGGAGCTTTATACGGCTTGCCGCCCAACGTTATTAAAGAATGCTTGGTCGGCGCGATTGAGTCACGGTTCGGCAGTTTAAAAAGTCCCGTGTCCCCCGATAGTAAAGCGAATTCCGCGCATAGCGACACCAAAAACAATGGCTCGACGACAAAATCCGGTGGTAACGGCCGCGCTGTCGAACAGAACGGCAACGGGCATGCCGCACATTCGGACGGAGCATCCACGCAGCGTCATGGCACAAATGGAACATTAAAAAATGGCGCCGCTACAAATGGCATCTCACCACTTGGTTTATCCGGAGGAACTCCGGCGCCTGTGAGGGGAGGACGCCTGGGCAATATGGCCCTGCCGGGCCAACGGCCTGAATTACACCGTGAAATTTTGCCCGCCGCCAGCACACCGCCCGCCCCTTTGTCATGCCAGCTCTCCAAGGATACCACCAACGGAAATTCCGCCAAGATTCCCGCGGGAGATGTCAAAGATTGCTGCGCGGATGGAATCCTGGAAAGCAGCGCTCCCCTGGTCGATGCCGCCCCCCATGACGCGCCAGCAAAAGAACCGCGTAATTTTGAAGAGTTTATTTATAAGGTCTGGGGGGCGGGCATCGCGCGGCATTTTGCGATTCCTTACAACCAAAAATTATGGGCCGTACCCCTGACCGAAATGGAAACTTCATGGCTCGGGGGCCGAGTGCCACTACCCGATCTGGAAGAGATCATTGATGGAGCGTTGCAGCCCGTGGCCAAACCCATGGGTCCAAATTCGCGGTTTGGATATCCGCTGCGCGGCGGCTTTCAAGCGCTCATGAATGGTTTTTTGCCCCATGTGCGGGATCGTTTAGCCTTGAATTGCCGGGTGGCCGCGGTTTCCCCCGCGCGGCATACCATTACCCTGCAAGATGGCCGGGTGGCGCGCTATCAAAAGCTTATCAGCACCATGCCCTTGCCGGTGCTGGTGCGCATGCTGGGGGACGAGGCCCCCCCGGAAATCCACGAGGCCGTTTCACGGCTCAGGCATGTTTCGGTCCGGTGCGTAAACTTGGGCGTGGGACACGAAAAACTGACCGAAAAACACTGGATTTACTATCCTGAACAAACCGTTTTTCACCGGATCTTTGTCCAGGGCAACGCCAGCCCATATTGCAATCCTCCCGGGGGATTTGGGTTAACCTGCGAGATCACCTATTCCCCGCACAAACCATTGCCGTGTGATGGCGAAGAGTTAACTCAATTGTGCATCCGCGAATGCCGCGAAGTGGGAATCATCGGGCCGGATGATCCCATCTGGGTCACCAGTCAGGTGGATATGCCTTATGCGTATGTGGTCTACGATCATCAACGGGCTGCAGCGATCTCCGTGATTCGTCAATTTATGGCCGAGAATGACATTATTTTATCGGGACGTTACAGCGAGTGGGAATATTACAACTCCGACCATGCGTTTATCGCGGGAAAGAAAGCCGCGGAAGAAGCCTTGGAAAGTATTAAGCCCCACCCCACGCATGGCACTGCCAAGCCTAGCCCGGAAACGGCGCGCTCGCTCGCCTGATAAGCGAAAGATTTATCCCCAGGCGTTGATTAACTCATTGAGAGCACCCCTAGCCCAGAGCCGTTTATGTTAACCCTTTCCGAAGAATTATTGTCTCCTTCCCCGGGAATCGCGGAAGACACCTGGGAAGCCGCCTGTCGCCAATTACTGGATGCCGTCCCCCAAGAATACCTTTCCTTGATTAGCTTGTTGCTGAAGGAGCGGAACGGGGGAGGCTGCGGGTTGCGCGATTGGATTTCGGCCGTGGCTTTTCGCGGAGCCAAGTTTCCCCACAGTATTCCTCCCCAAATCGTGAGAATTTATTTAAATGATCCCGAAGCCGTCCCCTTGCATGATTGTGAGGAATGCGGCTTGGCCGTGCCTGTGCGTCCCAATCGGGTCCATGGCCTCGAAAGCGACCCGGAATGCGAGTATTTTCCCACTTGTCCGTTATGCGGCGGCCGGACCGGTCCCTTTTATTATTGGTCGGAATTTCGCACCCAGCTCCAGCGCCGCAAACCGCGCTAGGTATGCCTTATCGCTAATCCGCGAACCGACAGGGGGGATTAATGTCAATAACATTTAGTCCAATGGATTTGCAAATGTGGGGTGGCTTGGAATGTACCGTCAACCGCGTACGGAATCGGTATTTTGACCAGTTGCATTTGTCCGGACACCGCGGCGCGCAAAGTCTTCAGGATTTGGAGCTGTTGGCCGGAATGGGGTTGACCGCCCTGCGATACCCGGTGTTATGGGAACATCATGGCACGGCCGGGGGAAGTTTACGGGAACTCCCCTTGGTGGAACGGCAATTGGAAAAAATAAAAAGCCTGGGGATGGAACCAATCGTGGGCTTATTGCACCATGGCAGCGGGCCTCCGGGAACAGATTTGCTATCCGCGAACTTTGTGGAGGGATTTTCCACATATGCGGCGCGGATCGCCCAAAAATTCCCTTGGATCGAGTATTACACCCCCATCAACGAACCGCTCACCACGGCGCGCTTTAGCGGATTATACGGACACTGGTATCCCCACAAACGTTCGGACCGTGACTTTGCTCTGATGTTATTGCAACAATGCCGCGCCATTCTCAGCGCGATGCGGCAAATTCAGCGGATCAATCCGCGCGCAAAATTGGTATTCACCGAAAACCTCGAATATGTGCATAGCACGCCCCCGTTAAAGTATCAAACCGACTTTGAAAACGAACGCCGCTGGCTGTCAGCGGATTTAATTTTGGGAAAAGTTGGGCGGGGTCATCCCCTGTGGGACTATTTTCGGGATGCCAAGGTTAATCGCGGCGAACTAGAATGGTTTCAACGAAATAAACTGGTCCGCGGGGTAATTCTGGGATGGAATTATTATGTGACCAGCGAACGCTTCTTGGATCATCGCATTAGCCTTTACCCCCCCCGCATGCATGGAGGAAACAACCGCCACGCTTATGTTGATGTAGAGGCCGTGCGCATCCGCCGGCAGGGACTATTAGGCTTGGAGTGCCTGCTTACCCAGGCATGGGAACGCTATGGCCTCCCCTTGGCGCTGACTGAATGCCATTTGGCCTGCCATCGCGAGTCCCAGTTACGATGGTTGTGGGATGCCTGGCAGGCTGGCCGCCGACTTAGAAAACAGGGCGTCGACCTCCGGGCTGTCACCGCTTGGAGTATGTTTGGCAGCCACAATTGGAATCATTTGTGCACGCGGGATGACGGACATTATGAATCCGGCGTATTTGATATTCGCGGACAAACACGCCGTCCCACCGCGCTGGCCCATCTGGTAAAACATTTGACGCAAAAAACGCCGCTGCCGACAACCACTTTGATAGGCAAGGGTTGGTGGAATGGTCCGGAGCGGTTTTGCTATTCCCCCTTTAATACAGCCACGGAATCAAAAGTCCGCAGGAGCTTGCCCACCACCCCGCAGACAACCGCCAAAATCCTTATCTTGGGGGCAAATGGGACCTTGGGACGCGCGTTTCAATGGGCTTGCCGCGAGCGCGGCCTGGACCATGTGGCCTGCGTCCGCAATCAAGTTGACATTACCGATTCAAATTCCGTGGCGGCCATGTATGAACAGTGGCGCCCCTGGGCAATCATTAACGCGGCGGGCTATGTGCGGGTGGATCAAGCCGAATCCGATCCTCGTTCCTGCCAGTTGGCCAATGTCACGGGTCCCGCCCAGCTTGCATGCCTGGCCCGCGCGCGCGGAGTCCGATTATTAACCTTTTCCAGCGATCTTGTGTTTGATGGCCGAACCGCCAACCCTTACTTGGAAAACGCGGCGGTCCGACCGCTTTCGACCTATGGACGAACAAAGGCCCTCGCCGAGGATGTCGTGCTGGCCATCGATAAAAACGCCTTAGTCGTGCGAACCAGCGCGTTTTTTGGACCTTGGGACGATGCAAATTTTTTGACCAGCGCTCTGCGCCGCTTAGCCGCGGGAGAGCGGATTTCAGCCGCCCGCGATTGGGTGGTTTCACCCACGTATGTGCCGGACTTGGTGCATAATTGCCTGGACCTGCTGATGGATGGCGAATCGGGTGTGTGGCATTTAGCCAATGACGGACGGGTGAGTTGGGCCGAATTCGCCTGTCAGGCGGCGGAAATTTTTGGTTTTTCACGCGTGGCCATTCACGCCTGCCCTGGGCGGGAATTAAACCTACCCGCTCCCCGTCCGGCATATAGCGCGTTGGCCAGCACCCGGGGATACCTTTTGCCCACCTTGGCGAATTCCCTGGAACGTTACCATGCGGAACTGATTTCCAGCAATAAGCTCGCGGTTTAACTAGGAGTACTGGCGTGTCCCCTGAAAGCTTGACGGTGGAGCCGCACCCGCGGCCGTTGTTGGAACGCGCGGGCTGGATTTCGCTGAGCGGGACGTGGGACTTTGCCATTGACGCGGACGGAGTTTGGCGGACGCCGCAACAAGCGTCCTGGCCATCCGCCATCCGCGTCCCCTTTGCACCCGAGACCGTCGCCAGCGGCGTGCATCACACGGGACTATTTCGCGCTTGCTGGTATCGGCGCCGGTTTCGCGTTCCTCCCTTGCCCCGCGCTAGCCGGTTAATATTGCACTTTGGCGCGGTGGATTACTCGGCCGAGGTCTGGATTAACAATAAATTGGCGGTGCGGCACGAAGGGGGACATACGCCCTTTGGTGTCGATATCACCGAGCTCCTGGAAGGGGAAGAGCAAACGGTGGTTGTGCGGGCCGAGGATGATCCCAATGATCTGGCCAAGCCCCGGGGAAAACAAGACTGGCAGCTTCATCCCCATTCCATCTGGTATCCCCGCACGACCGGCATCTGGCAGGGAGTCTGGCTGGAAGTTGTTCCGGCGGTTTTTATTTCCACCCTCCGCTGGACGCCCAACATTGAACGGTGGGAAATCGGCATGGAAGCGCGGATAGGCGGCGCGCTTTCTTCGGATACGTATCTGACGGTAAAGCTCTGGTCGGCGAATACCATCATTGCCGAGGATCGCTATCATTTGTTAGGCAATGAGTTGATGCGCCGAATCGCGCTGTCCGATCCGGGTATCGATGATTATCGTAATGAATTGCTGTGGTCCCCCGCCCGCCCCACCTTGATCCAAGCGCGGCTCAACCTGGAAAACGGGGCGGGAGAAACCCTTGACTCCGTTCATAGCTACACCGCCCTCCGCTCCATCGCGATCCAAGGGGATCGCTTTGTGTTAAACGGGCGACCCTACCCCTTGCGCATGGTCCTGGACCAGGGTTACTGGCCCGATACCGGCCTGACCCCCCCCCACGACCAGGCGTTACGCCGGGATATTCAACTTATCAAGGCCATGGGCTTTAACGGCGTGCGCAAACATCAAAAAATCGAATGCCCCGGCTTTTTATACTGGGCCGATGTGCTGGGTTTATTGGTTTGGGAGGAAATGCCCAGCGCTTACCGCTTTACAAAACTTTCCATCGAGCGGCTAACCCGCGAATGGATCGAGGTCATCGAACGGGACTCCAGTCATCCATGTATCGTCGCGTGGATGCCCTTTAATGAGTCCTGGGGGGTTCCCGACCTGCCTGATAGCCCCACGCAACGACACTATGTGCAGGCGCTGTATCATTTGACAAAGACACTGGATCCCACCCGGCCCGTCATTGGCAATGATGGTTGGGAAAGCGTTGCCACGGATATTATTGGCATTCATGATTATGATCACGACCCCGAGCGCATCGCCCACCGTTATGGCGCGGAAACCCTGCCGCGGTTGCTCAAACGCGAGCGCCCCGGAGGAAGAATACTCTTACTGGGGAGCCACGCGACCGATGACCAGCCGATTATGCTCACCGAATTTGGTGGTATCGCGTTTTCCCCCGATCCCGCGCGCACGTGGGGTTATACGCGGGCGGATACCGCGGAACAATTCGCCACAGACTACGCCAACTTGTTGGAGGCGGTAAGATCTTCCACGACTTTGGCCGGTTTTTGCTATACGCAGTTCACGGATACCTATCAGGAAGCAAATGGATTACTGTACGCCGACCGCACCCCTAAAATTCCGATCGAATTGATTCGCGAGGCCACCCGCGGAGGGCAACCCCTCCCGGAACCTATCGAATGGGAATGGCGGGAAAGACTCATGAGCGCGCAACGCACCCAATATCTGATACCCAGCGAAGATTATCGCACGCATCGGGATCGTTAATCAGACGGAAAAATAGGAAACTCCCCGTCCCGACATAAAAAGCCACTCCCGCCCTGGGGATTAGAAAAGCCTTTATATATTACGTAAAGTCCAGCCTTGCAAGAGTTTATGCAATTCCTTAGAGGAGCGCGGCGATTCGTGAAGAGGCATAAATTTGGCTACACCCCGCGTCACGCGTTATAATCCCAAAAATTCAACGGCCAATGCCGTCATGTAACACCTTCAGGGCCGCCGCCGCCGTTGCCCACCTCGAATAGCCATTGGACCCGCTTCGTGGGTCTGGATGGATAGCTGTTTTCGCCCCCCTTTGTCATTCCTGCCAGCGGACTTCCCATGCGTGTCCTGTGGATCATCTTACGCAGCTTGGGCGTGGTTCTTTGTGGAATTATATTTACCAAGGCGCGACTTGCCTTGGCGGAGCCACCCGATTACCTGCAACAGATCAAGCCTATATTGCGGCAACGCTGTTTTGCCTGTCACAGCGGTCTTAAAGCCGAGGGGGGATTGCGCCTGGATGCGGCCAGTTTCATCAACAAAGGGGGAGATAGCGGGCCCGCGCTGCTAGCGGGCCAGTCCGAAAAAAGTGAATTAATCGCGCGGGTTACCAGTCATGACGAATCGGAACGAATGCCCCAGGAAGGAGCCGAGCTGCCAGAGGCCGAGATTCAAATCCTTAAGCAATGGATTGATCAAGGGGCAGCCCTGCCGGAGGAACCACTCCCCCCCGACCCGCTCACACATTGGTCCTTTGTCGCGCCGCGACGCCCCCCGATACCACCCCAAAGCGACCATAGTCCTTTAGCCGCGTCGGCTAATCCCGTTGATCGGTTTATTGCCGCGCGGCAGAACGCGCTGGGCGTGACGCCCCTGCCCCCCGCGGATAAAGCCGAGTTGTTACGGCGGGTCACGTTGGATTTGACTGGTCTGCCCCCCACCACCGCGGAGATGCAAGCCTTTATGGCGGATAGTTCGCCCGTCGCGTACACGGCCGTGGTGGATCGGCTGCTAGCCAGTCCCCGCTATGCCGAGCGCTGGGGCCGGCACTGGATGGATGTCTGGCGATATAGCGACTGGGACGGATTTGGAGCCGAAGTCCGCGAAAGCCAGCCCCATATTTGGCGTTGGCGCGATTGGATCATCCAGTCGCTGGCGGACGACAAACCGTATAATCAAATGCTGGTCGAAATGCTGGCTGGCGATGAGTTAGCGCCCGCTGATCCCGACATCCTGCGGGCGACCGGATTTTTAGCCCGTAATTATCATCGCTATAGCCGCAACACCTGGCTGGAAAACACCATCGAACATACCGGCAAGGCGTTTTTGGGCCTGACACTGAACTGCGCGCGGTGCCACGACCATAAATATGATCCCATTTCGCAAGCAGAATACTACCAATTGCGGGCTGTCTTTGAACCTTATGACGTGCGAATTGATCCCCTCCCCGGAGCAATCGACCCCGTCGCGGGAGGCTTATCACGGGTGTATGACGCCCGCCCGGAGCAACCCACGTATCTGTTTGAACGGGGTAATGAAAAGCAGCCCGACACCGAACATCCACTGATAGCTTCGCTACCCCGCATTTTAGGGGAAAGAAAATTAGCCGCGGAACAGCGCGAATTGCCCGTGACGGCCTGGTATCCGGCTGTCGCCCGCTCGTTTCAGAACGACTTTCTGGCCCAAAAAGAAGCAACCCTGAGCGCCGCCCGCGCGGAACTAGCCACGGCCCGCGCGGACTGGGATAAGCATCGTGCCGCTCCCTCCCCCACCGTCCCCGCTCCGCCAGCAACCGCGACATTGGCGGATCAGGCAAAGATTGTGGCCCCTGATCGGGGTGAGAAATTTTTATGGGATAATTTTTTGCGGCGAGACACCGAATTATGGCTATATGACCGGGGCAATTGGGAATTGACGGGGCAAGGTGTGCGGCAAACCGATCCCGCCGCCGATTTTTGCCTGATGATTTCCCAATCCCAACACCCCGCTGATTTCGTCGCCCGATATGCCTTTACCATTCGCGGCGGCGATGGCTATCGCTCGGTCGGACTGGCGTTTGATTTGACGGATAAGGATAACTTTCAGGCTTATTATTTAACGGCGTTTCCCGACAATCCCGGTAGCCAGTTCTTGCAGCGTGTTCGGGGAGCGGATACTTATCCCTCCGGCACCCACCGCGCATTTCCTGTGAATGTTGACTCCCCCCAAGAGGTCATCCTGGCGGTCCGCGGCCAACTGGTCAATGTTTGGGTGGGGGGAAAATTTCTCCTGGCATACCAGTTACCCCAGCCCCGCGCGGCGGGGGGCAAACTTGCGCTTTGGACCTTTGACGCGGTCGCTGATTTTCATCAAATTAGCGTGGAAGAGCTTAGCCCGGAGGTCGCGCTCGTTCCCGCCACACTTCCCGACTCTGGCGACAAAGCAATCGCGCAGCCGGAAGATCCCGTATTGACACAATTACGATTGCAACAGCGGGTGGAATTGGCAAGCGCAAAGCTCGCCCTGGCGGCGGCGGATGAACTATCCACGCGGGCGCGCATGGCGGCGGATCAATTGCGGTACATGGTCCCGCGGGAAGAAGCTCCCTCGGACGCCACTTCCACTCCCACTCCCGCAGTAACGGACGCCATCTCCGTGGCGGTGCGGGCGGAAGCAGCCGAAAAAACCGCCGCCGCTCAACTAAAGCTTGTTACCGCGCGACACGAATTGTCCCTGGCCGCGACTAAGGCCGAAAACGCCTCCACCTTGCCAAAGTTGCAAGAAGCCGTCGCCCAGGCTGAACAAGCGGTGCAAACCTTGGCGGCCCAAGCGCCCGCGGCGGATTACGCCCCGCTTGGCCCCCAATACCCCAAAAGCAGCACCGGCCGACGGTTGGCCCTGGCGCGGCGCATCGCCGATAATCAAAATCCACTGACAGCGAGAGTGGCTGTCAACCATCTTTGGCTGCGTCATTTTGGCGCGCCATTGGTCCCCACCATGTTTGATTATGGTCATAACGGCAAACCTCCCACCCACCCCGAATTACTGGATTGGCTGGCGGTTGAATTCATGGAAGGGGGCTGGCGAATGCGGCCGTTGCACCGGCTGATCGTGACTAGCCAGGCATATCAAATGGCTAGCCACGGCTCCGAGGAACTTACATCGCAGAATATGCGGCTGGACCGGGATAATCAGGCGCTGTGGCGGATGAACTCGCGCCGGCTCGAGGCCGAAGCGGTTCGGGACGCGGTGTTGTATGTGTCGGGACGATTGGATTTTACCGCGGGAGGACCGGATTTGGATCAAAATGCGGCTTTTGAGAATCCCCGGCGCAGCCTTTATTTTCGCCAGGCCAAGGAAAAGCGAGTGCCGTTTTTAGCGATCTTTGACCAAGCCAATGTCGCCGAATGTTACCGGCGCGACGAAACGATCGTCCCGCAACAAGCCCTGGCCCTGGCCAATAGCGAATTGGTGGCGGCGGCAGCCGAGCAGACAACAAAAAAGCTGGAACAACTCGCTGGCAAAGTTCCGTCGGATCCGGAGTTTGTAGAACGGGCTTTTAAGGCGATCTTAAATCGCGCTCCTACTTCCGCCGAGTTAGAACGCTGCCTGCGATTCTTAGCGCTCGTTCCCAGCGTGGAGCATCCCCAACCCGCCTCCGCTAATCACTCCCGGCGGCAAAGCCTGGTCCATGTGTTGTTTAATCATCACGAATTTGTCACCATCCCCTGACGTTGTCGCCAACCCCCCGGAACACCGCCCTACCGCGACAAAAAGGTAACTTCCATGTTTCAGCACGCTCACCGCCGACCTTGCCCTGTTCCCCTCGCCGCCCGCAGGCAATTTTTGCAACGCATGGGCCTGGGGTTTACCAACCTGGCGCTGGGCGCGATCCTAGCTAAGGATGGATACCTGCGGGCCGAAGCGGCACCATCCATTCCCCCGGACGGCAAACCGCATTTTCAGCCGCGGGCCAAAAGCGTCATCTGGATTTTTTTATGCGGGGGATTGAGCCATCTGGAAAGTTTTGACCCCAAACCCGCTGTCACCAAGTATGCGGGGCAGACTATCGCCGAAACCCCCTATAAGGATACCCTGGATTCCCCCTATCTTAAAAAGAACGTGCGCGAATTTGTCGCTGGTCGGCATAAAGTGCAACCCAAACTATATCCGCTGCAAGTCGGCCACGCTCCCCGCGGTCAAAACGGGCTGGAAATGAGCGATTGGTTTCCAGAGTTGGGCCAGTGCGCCGACGACCTGACGATCGTCCGTTCTTTATGGACGACGGACAACGACCACGGGGCGCAACTGCAGTTTCATACTGGTAGGCATGCCCTGGAAGGAGCGTTTCCCACAATCGGCTCTTGGGTGCATTATGGTTTGGGTTCGTTGAATGATAACTTGCCGCAATTTGTGGTCCTGGGGGGCGCTTTGGCCGATTGTTGCGGCGGCGTGGGGGGGCATGGGGCAAATTACCTCGGTCCCGAACATAGCGGCGTCACGCTGTCGGTTGATCCGGCCAACCCCCTTCCCTTTGCCAAGCCCAGCCGGCCTATTTCCCGTGAAGACCAACGCGCCGAGTTTGATCTGATTCGCGATTTGAATCAGCTTTCCGCCGACGGACAACCGGCGGATCCCGCCTTGGCAGCGCGGATCAAAAGTTATGAGCTGGCATTTGAAATGCAGGCCGCGATCCCGGGCGTGGTGGATTTAACCCCCGAACCAGCCCATATCCGTGAACTATACGGCCTGGATCAGGAAGCCACCCAGGTCCTGGGACGGCAATGTTTGGTCGCACGGCGTCTGGTGGAACAAGGGACGAGGTTCGTTCAAATTTTTCACGGCGCCAATGGGGGCGCGGGGGAATGGGATGCTCATGGCAAATTAAAGGAAGGCCACACCCGGCTTTGCGGGCAGATCGACCGACCGGTGGCCGCCTTGCTGCGGGATCTCAAACAGCGGGGGATGCTTAACGAAACGATCGTGGTCTTGGCCACCGAATTTGGCCGAACACCGGGAGCCGAAGGAGGCGATGGCCGAGATCATCATCCGTTTGGCTTTTCTATTTTGTTGGCGGGAGGTGGCATTCGCGGAGGCCTGGCCCATGGCAAAACCGACGAAATCGGATTTCACTCGATCGAGGATCGACACTATGTCACTGACATCCACGCCACTGTTCTGCACCAACTGGGCCTGGAGCCGCGCAAGCTAGAAATTCCCGGCCGCAAACGGCTGGAAATCGATTACGGTCAGCCTATACGACAAATTTTGAGTTAAGCAACTGGCCCCCTGCAGAATGTCAGTCTAGGTCCATGTTAACTCGCTAGATTCGAGTATGACCAATCAGAGGCTGAGACTACCTCATGGTTACTTGACATTTAAACATTCGCCTAGCGCCCAAAGGCTCATCCGATAGCCAAGTGCTATACTATTATTGTTCAAGCGCGGTCCGCGCATAAAAAAAGCCCGGTGAGTGGGGCAGGAACTCACCGAGCGGTTGTGCAAGCATAGCTCGCACATAACTCATTGTAGAAGTTTCGTTTAACGGGTCAATATAGCGGGTTAAAAAATTCTAAAAAAAGACCCATTTTTCCATGAAGCAATTTTTTGGGTATCAAAAAAATCGAACATCCCCCGTTAAGTTGGGTAGTATAACAAAAACTAATGAACCCCGTTCCATCGGTCATTTAGCTTTTTTCTTGCTGTTTTCCCGGGAATTTAGCGATTCTTCCATCCATAGACTCCACAATAACGCTTCCTGTTCATCCGGGTCTGCTCCTCTCCAGGATTCTTGTGCGGCAAAAGTTAATTCCAAGGATCTCGCTTCCAGATCCCCCCCAAGCGGGGTACCCACCCCTGATCCAAAGAAAGAATCAATCGGCGTATAGTCGCCATTTTCGATCAGGCCATTAAAGTCTCCATCCCCCAGAAAAAATCCCCCCGCGCCTCCCGTGGTAACCATTCCCAAATTGGAATCCACCGCGCCATAGTCGGTCCCATCGACCCGGCCGTCTAAATTGTAGTCGCCTGGATAGGTAAAGCGGACAATCACCTGATTAAAACCGGTCCCCGCGCTACTGTCCCCCAGCGTCAAATCGTAAAACGGATTGCCGATATCGCCAAAGCTGGCGTTCGCGTTATCGACAGGGATAATGACGCGCGTCCCCAGACTGTCCGCGACGGCGGAACTGCCAATGACCGGGACACCCGTCGAGCCGTTATAGTAGTTATCGAGCGCGGCGGTAATGACGGCCAGGGGATTGATCCCCAGGGGATCATAGGCCACGACCAAGTCGTTATCCGCCAGGTCCAATAAACTGTCGTTTGCCAGGGACAACTCTCCGTCAATCACGAACAACCCGGCTGCGGCCCCTTCGGCAATCCCGGTGACAACCGCATTTGCGCCCGCCAGCGTCAAATCTCTCGCGCGCAGACCGCGCGTGACCAGTTGCGCCGCGCCAAACACCGTCACATCTCCGCTGGTAGTCAAACCATTCGTTAAGGTGACTCCTCCCGCGGTAACAATCAAATCGCCCGAGGCGGCCAGGGGACCGTTAAGGGTCAAACTGCCCCCGCCAGCCACAGTTAATTCGCTAAATCCCAACAATGGCGGGACCGCGGCGCCGCCGGTTTGCACGGTTACACTTTCCCCTGAATTTAATAGCCACATGCTGGGATGGATCAATGCTGGCAAGGGACTTGCCAGGTTAATTGTCTGCACACCTCCACCGGGTATTTCAAAGGCGATCCAGGCTGGAATGGCCGGTCCCGCATTGGCGGCCAAAATCGCCGCCCGTAGCGATCCTACGCCGGCATCGTTGGTGTTAAGAACCGTATAACTGGGCGTGACAACGGTCACAGATGTCGTGTCATTAGCAGTGCCGCTGGTGGCCTGAACGGTAAACTGGCCCAGGCCCGCGCCCGCGGTAAGCAAACCCTGGCTATCAATGCTATTTCCCGCGCCGGTCACGCTCCATACCAGAGCGGGATTGAAGATCGGTTGGCCAAATTGGTCGCTTACCGCCGCGCTGTAGGCCAATTGCCCCCCCGCCGCGACGCTGGCATGATCGGGCGTGATGATCATTCCCGTGGGCGTTTGAACAACAGAAACTATGACCATGCTCGAGGCGGAAAGGGATCCCGCGTCGGTAACGTTAACTAAAAAAGCGTAATTCCCCGCCTGGGTAAATGTGGCGGTGGTCTGCTTGGCCAGATTGGTGCCGTTGACGCTAAATTGCACAGGCGCGGGTGGAGTGCCCAAGGTCGACCATGTGTAGGTTAAATTCGACTCTCCCCCGTCATCCGCCCCCAACACGTTTAGACTGGTGGTGGTTCCCGTTACGGGGTCGGGACTGGCATTGGCCGGATCGACGATCACGGGCACCTGATTTAAAGCGGTGGCCAAAAACGTTAAATCGTCAATTGCCAAACCCGGCGCGTTGACCCCGGGGGCTGGATTTTGCCAACGGATGACCAGGTTGGCGCCGGAGGCCCAGTTTAATCCCGTGACCGTGACGCTTTTCACCGCGCGATTCGCCGGGGAGTTGCCATCGAGCGCTCCGCTAGCTCCGTCCTGAATGATCGGAACTAAATTTCCCAAATTGTTCGAGATAAAACCCGTGTCATCCAGTCCCATGCCGCCAATTTTATATTCAAACACCAAATTGTTGTTTTCGCTAACGCCGGTGTTTTTACGCCATTGTTCCTCGGTAAAGGTCAATGTAAATCCGCCTAGGGTTTGGCCCGTCTGATTAGCAATGACCGCCCCATAACGGGGCGCGCTCGATCCACTGGTCACGGAACCCAACGCGCGGTCCATGACGGGATTGACTCCGGCCACTCCATAGCTATAAGTGCTGCCCGTGGTTGAAGCGCCCGCGTCCGTTCCAAACCGCGGCGTGCCGGTGTTGACGCTGGTATACCATCCCGCCAGACTGGCGGCGGCATTGATCGGCGCGGCGGTCAGGGCCACGGGAACCCCTCCCAGGACCGCGGCTGCGGAAATTACACTGGGTAGGCCATTAAAATTTTGAAAATAGGGAGTCCCCGCCGTTGTATAGGGAATCACCGCGCCTGCGGGAGCCGCCGTCAGGTTGATGTGGATCGACAGCAGGTTACTGGCGGTAACACCGTCATTTGCCAGCGCGGTCAATGTTGCGCTAGGTCCATTGCCGGGCGCGGTATAGGCCAGCGTGGCCAACGCGGCGTTCACGTCGGCTAGCGCGCCGCCAATGATCAAGAACGGGGTGCCGTTTCCAGTTACCGTCGCTCCCCCCGCAACCACGTTTAGTGTCCCCGCGGTCACGCCCAGCGTAACTGTTTGATTGTCGTTATCAGGGTCGGCAATACTGATCAGATTTGCGCCGGAAAGCTCCACGGTGGCATTGTAAACCGCGTTTATCCCCGCCGGACCGCTGACCACGGGCGAATCATTGGCCACGGGAAAGCTATAATCCGCCACTACGGGGAGATGATCGCTCACGGTGGTCAGTAAATTGAGCACCGTCGCGCGATTGGCCAGCCCCGGCAGAGCCGTGTTCATCGCGGCATCAATTTGCCCATTTAAACTGACCGAGCCATTGTTGCCAAACGCATGATAGCTATTTGATAGATATTCTAACCCCTGTCCATCGGTTAATTCGCTCGTGAATATCTGAAAGTCAAACCGATCATCCAGCCCGCCGCCGATCAATCCGCCAGGAGGCGAAATCGCCGGCGCTTGGGTCAGAAGCCCCACAAACACGCTATTGTTGCTCCAATTTCCCGTAGCGGAAAGCGGATCAAAGGCCTGTCCGTTACCAGGGGATAAGAACTCTTGGTAAGAGTCGTCCCCGCTGCCGTAAATGTTAAAATCCCCGGCATAAATGATATTGATCCCCTGGCCCAGGGCGTCGGCGTCGTCGCGGATTGCCTGCGCATCGACTAGGCGGCGGGCCTCGTCCGTGGTCGTGTTCCCCGACTTTAAATGGCTGTTATACAGGTAAAAGTCCGCGGAACCACCGGTCCCCACGGGCCGAAAGTGGTATCGTAATGTCTGCCGCGGGGCCCCATTGACATTCGGCGCGCCAACCGCCACTTCGCCTAGCAATTGCACTTTTTGACTGTTGTAGACCACCCCCTGGGTGTCGTCATTTCCCCCCGTGGACAGGCCATCCATATTTCCCCGGGCATAATGATTGCCGCCATACAGGGAATTAAGCAGGCTCACCACCGCTTGCGTGGTGATGGATTGCGACTGCACTTCTTGCAGGGCCAAAACATCAATTTGCTGGACCAGGCCATTTACCGACTCCAGGCCAATCCCCTGCAGAATGGTTTCCAACCCGCTCCGGGGGTTTCCCGCCAGGCTGGCAATATTGTAACTGACGATCCGCAGGCGGCCATTCGACGGCGGCACCAGGTTGATCGTGGTGGTCACCGTATTGCCGGTGGCGGTGCCGTCGTTTGCGTTAGCAGTCAAGGTGGCGGCGGTCCCGCTGGCCGGGGCGGTATACGACAACGTGGCCAGCGCGGCGTTGACCTGGGCAATAGTGCCGCTAACGATCAGGGCCGAAGTGCCATTGCCGCCAACGGACGCGCCCCCGGCGGTCAGGCTCAATGTCCCGGCCGTCACGGCTAAATTTGCCGTTAACGAACCACTGTCCGGGTCGCTCACGCTATATTGGTTGACCCCGGTGAGTTGCGTGGCCACGTTCAATTCGGCCAAAAAACTGGCTGGGCCGCTGGTAGCGGGAGGGGCGGTAGCGCCAGTCGCCGTCAAGCGAAAATCATCCACCGCCAAGCCATCATCCGCCCCGCTGGCGTTGGCATCGCTCCAGCGAAACCAGATTTGCGCGCCATTCGCCAAGCTCACCGTGGTAATGGTAACGCTCAGGAGGGCGCGATTGCCGCTGGCGTTGCCGTCCTTGGCCCCTACGGTCAGCGTGTTCGGCGTGACAAAATCCAGCGCATCCACATCGGTCCAGGCGCCGGAAGTCAAACTGGTGGCGTCGAGGCTATACTGAAAGTCCAACCGATCGGTGCGCCCCTCCGCCCCTAAACGCCACTGCTCTCCCGTGTACTCAATCGTCAGCGAGTTAAGCACCAATCCCGTGTTGTTTTGAATGTTGACGCCGATTGTAGGCGTCAGGTTTGTCGAAAGCAGCGTTCCCAGCGCGCGCTCATTGCCGCCGACATCACCATAACTATAGGTGTCGCCGGTATTGGAACCGCCGTTATTCGCCGTGTAGGTGGTGTTGGCGTTGGTGCCGCTTTCCACGAATGACCAGCCCGTGGGCAATAACACGGATGTGTCACTACTTGCCAAAGAGCCAAAATCCTCTTGATAGGCAACACCCGGGGTTGCGTAACTGACCGCGCTCTGATTGAGGCGCGGTTCGAGCGTTTCAAACCCGGGGGTTAAATGGCGCCGACGTAGAGGGGAATTTGCGGATCGCCGAAATCGCCAAGGATTTTGCGGCATACCGCCGGGGAAATAACTCATGGGACCAGCTTTCAATGTTGTCGCGCACGGGGGAGACAAGAGTGCAGGGAGTCGCCAGCAGAGGTTGAAAAGTCTCCCGCGAGAGGTTTTCACCCATTTTTCGCGGGAAATGCTGGCAATTCCGGGCAAATACGATGGCAGAGTCGAATTTGCCATCTTAGTTAATTTTTCCGTCCAGGGCAACGATTGGGCAAGCGACTAAATATAAAGATGAGGTAATACACGTAATGAGAATTTTTATATAAATCGGCTATACAGTACATATTGCTAACGCAAGTATACTCAATTTCCTTACCCGACTAGACTATGGTACACAGGGATGGCAAATTGGCGCAATTGCCGGGGTGTGCTGTGGTGTATTGATTAGGCAGCGTCGTGTGGAAGTGGTAGGAGTAGCTCAATACCGACGAGACGTCTGCTCTCGTCAAAGTCCAAGTAAACGTCTATGCCAGAGAAATCGGGAAGAAGGTCTCGCAGCCTACCAGTAGCGGCGACCGAACCCGGACTACCGAGATGGTCGGGGAGATATAGATAACCCACATCATTTCCCTGTCGTACGCTCAATTCAATTTATTCTTTTGTCATAGTTGTATGAAGCGATCGTACGACCAAGGTAACCCGGCGGGCGCGGGGAGTACTGAACTCCCAGAAAGTTTTCGTGCCTCGCCGTCTGCTGCTGCGCTTGGATCGGCGGTTATAGCGACTAAATCGATGTAGGTAACCTTAAAGAAATCAATATCCTTTCACCCTCGGTACTGTTGCAGCCGTACCAGTCATCACCGTCGGCTTCATTTGGCGCATTGCGAACAATAATACACCCGGCGGCGAGGAAGTACGATGGCCGGTGTAAGTTCCACGCGTACTCTCCTTTCAGCCACACCGGCTCCGTTTTCACACCTGCGTCGTTGAACAAAGCTCTCGTATTCGTCGATACGCCAAGAATCCGGGAACCGAACAGCAATTCCTGCAGTACAAAACTTACTAGGAAATGCGAGAGTGGATTGTCAAGTCGCCTCCACACCTTGAGGATTTCACGATGTGAACAGTTTTCACTTAACCATACTGGAGGATCAGTGCCGGTTCTCTCTGTTGCCGCCACCCATACACCCTGATTTTCCCAAACGAATACGAGCCTGCCGTCCATCAATTGCAGTGTCGGCGCGTATCCATTTTCCCGAATCGCGCAAAGCGTGTCCTGCATACAAAATCGGTTCGCAAAAGGTGTGGCCGAATTGTGACCCGGCCAACGACCTGCAAAGCAATAGAAACGTCGAAGGGGATCAGGCAACTCAATCGACTGAATTTCATCGACTGGAGAACCAAATTCCGGACGCCGCTGTTCGAGGAACTGCTGGAGAAATAGTTCCAGTCCGGCCATTCGCGCATCGGTACTAGTATTGGGTATGATGGGTTCCATCGTGAAGGGCAGCGACTACTTGTCGGATTAAGACGGCGTTCTCCAAGCCACGACAGCCTTGCATTAGGCCTACTTCTTGACATTTTTCCGGGCAAGGACCACCAAAGCGCGGAGGGCGGCATTGACGGATTCGGAATCGGGAAAAAACTCGGCCACGTCCGGCGATAAGACAATAATATTCGTACCCTCGGCATATCGCTGGGCATACTTCCCGCGAACTCCTTTGCTAAAGTCGTATTCATCTCGCATTTTAGGGGCTGATTTTTTCTTAACGGCCTTTTTCATAGTAATGTTTCTCCCCGCTGGACTCGGCCCGCGCACTGATTAACATTATTCGATCACGGTTTTTGCGCGAATCCCACTTTATTTGGACTTCGGTTGCGAGTCCTCCGCTGGGACGCGTTTTTCCTGGCACGAAATATCCAAATAAACTTTGCCGGCGGCATCGGTTGCGAGAACCCGCCATTCCTTGGTGTCTTTGTCCGGAAAACGGGTTATGGTGCGCATGCTCACACCCTGGGGCATTGTTGCCACACCTTCAAATGCTTGCGATTTGTCGTTCCAATGGATCGTAATATCGGTGCGGTTGCCCCCTGGCGACTGAAACATCGTGTAGTGAAACGCTTGTTCGCTTTGATCGTAATGCCAGATGCCCAGATGCTCGGAACCGCTCCCCGGCGCTTTGCGATCTTCCAGGAACCAGCCATCCATGATCCAGCGGGTGGTGGCGACATCCCCTTGACTGCGTACTTCCGCGGGAGACCATTCGGCTTTTTTGCTGACAAACGATTCGACCTTCCAAGTGCCCACGAGTGGTTCGAGGGCCTGTAGCTGCGCTGGCAACTTCGGGGGCTCCGCCGCCAAGACTAGGTTGGCCAGGCACATAAACATCACGGTAAAAACAGCGTGTGTGATTTTCATAAACGCTTTTCTGAATGGAAGGGGAATGAAGGTGGAAACTGGTGAATTAGCTGGGCTACCCGCTGGCCAAGGCCCCGCGTCCGGACAAGTCGCCGATCACTTGGCTAACACCCTCGTGATCCAAAAAGATCGGCACGTTGCCCGGTGCCAAAAGCACCGCCGCGGGGTGGAAACCGCCCACGGAGAATTGTCAACGGTTCAATGCCAACTTCGGTCTCTGGACTCCAGAAGATTACATGAAAATGGGGAGGGTTGTGATTATCTAATCGATTCGAATTGAAATTCCAAAGAAGCGATTCACTTCCGGCATGTTCGAACCTCAACTCTTTAACTCCGCTGATGATTAATTATCCGGACGACTAAGCTCAGCAGCGGCGGAGGCCGAGTGAGCTACTTGTCCCGAAGAGCTGACATGCCCCCGCCGACTGCTGCAGCGCCTGGTTCGGCGTCTGGGGTTAAGGCTGAAGCCGGGAGCGCAGAACGGCGATCTCTGCGTCGATGCCCTCGACAAACCCCTCGGCCTCCTGAAACTCCTCCAACCCGCGCACCGCCTCCAACTTCTGGATGGCGAGAGCCAGATGGCGATCCAAGTCGTCCACCGGCCAAATGTAGACACGCCCGAGTTGGACCAACAGGAATGCGGCCGCTCGAATCACGTCCGCGTCCTCCTCCGGGTCGCGATTGAGCGCGTCCTCGACGTGCTTGGCGAGGCCTGTGGCGTCGAACAGGTCGCCGAACCAGTCGGCGGCGCTGTCGTTGTCCCAAGCCGCCGTACCCCACGCGCCCATCAGAACCTCCGCGCCTCGTAAGGCTTTCCCCGTCCAACATTGCATTGTGCAGGCTTTTCGCTGGGATATTCGTAATATCCAGGTCAGCGACACAGCGATTTTCCTGTACAGTACTATCCTGAAAAACACCTGTCAAGCAACGCAAACGCCTGCAAGCACGGTTGTTATGAAAAATCTGGCAAGTTTACAAATTCGTTCTAACCAGTGAATAACCCGTACTCCTGCCAGCGGGTGCCCAGTGATAGCCCAATTGGCTGGCAGCGGAACTTGTTCCCTTGCCAACCGCCGGGGTAACCGCATTTCGGCGAAGGCGTGTTGCTTGGGCGTTCCACCGTGGCTAGAAAAACAGGCTAACGCCGCCGCTACGCGGCTCTGTTCGAAAATCAACTCGCAATCCCGGGGTTTGCACCCGCGGCTAGAATCCTGACGCCGCTGCGCGGCTGGGCGGAATTCACCTCCCAAATAAAACAACACGGCCGCAGAGCATGTGCTTTGCGGCCGTGATTACGTTTATATGGGCACTTATAATAGTTCCCATGCGATTATACGTGGTTAGCAGCATTCCCTAGTAAGGGAACGGTCCGGGGCAAGGAAACGGAGGGAATGGACGGGGGTACGGATACGGACGGGGATAGGGGAACGGATAGGGCCGGGGATACGGGAAGGGACGGGGATAATGTCCCCCCCATCCGCCACCATGCCCACCACCCCAACCTCCACCCCAGCCGCCGCCATGCCCACCCCAACCACCGCCATGATGGCCATGATGACCATGCCCACCGTATCCGCCCGCTTCGGCGGTGGAAGTCGCAAACAACGCCCCCACGGTTAAAACCACACAAACGGTCAAAATCTGCGCAAAACGTTTCATGGCAAAACTCCTCTGCCAAGAAGATTTAGGATTAAGAGCCGGTCCCAGTGACCCGCTCGTTCTAAACATCCCAGCGAAGGCCGAGCGGCGGAGCGGCAAGATTTCATCAAAAAGATGACACTCCCCGGCGGGGTCGGGAATCGTGGTCGCCAGCGCTTGGCAATTCCTTGTAAACCAGACTCGACCAGGATTCCCGTCCCCCCTGCGAAATGTCACCTCCAGGGGGTTCAGGAGTCTTCCGCGAACAGGCTTACCCGCAAAACACGTCCCCACTGCGTCCGACTCCCGACCCCGTGGCATAACACGTTTCGCCCTACCAGACCTATCCATTGCGGTAGCCAACCCGCGGCAACTTTTGGTAAATTAAGGGACTCACGACAACCCGACTAAAAAAAGCATTTTTTGGAGGAAATTCACAGCGATGGCAGCAACCGCAACCCGGACCAAACCAACCCGCGAACAATTGACGGCGGATCAAGTCCTGTGCGATTTTTGCACGGCCAAATGTTGCCGCTATTTTGCGTTGCCCATTGATAAGCCGACGGAGCGGCGCGATTTTGAGTTTTTACGCTGGTTCCTGTTACACGAGCATGCCACAGCCTTTACCGACGACGGGGTGTGGTATCTCTTGGTCCATACCACCTGCAAGCACCTGCTGGCGGACAACCGCTGCGGTATCTACGAGACCCGCCCCGAAATCTGCCGCGAATACACCACGGACAACTGCGAATACGAGGACGATTGGGTGTATGACCAATACTTTGAAACAGCGGAACAGGTGGAAGATTACATGGAGGCGGTGATCGGCAACCCTGATGGGCGGGTCCGCTCGCGCAAGCCGGCGTTGTTGCCGATTCTCAACTAATACCCCCTATTTTACGGAATATAGCGTCGGACTGTTGGCCGCGAACCGCATTTTGCTTGACCACGTTGATTTTGGCCCACCGGGGCCGCAAGAAAGTTTTATATCATGGCAAAAAAATCCCCACCCGCAAATCGCCCCCGCAAAGCAGCGGGGACCAAGCGCGGCGCGGCGCGCGAAACCGCCGCGTCCGCCCGCAAAACACCTGTCACCCTGAGCAAGCGGGATACCGCCACCATGGGCCAGATTCGCTCGTTGGCGGATGGCGTCGTCACCGCCGCCGAAAAGCGCCGCGAACCGCACCTGGATGTGCCGTCGCGCACATTATCCAACGTCAAATACAACAAGAGCCGCCGCTTTCTCGAGATGGGCTCCGCCACCAACCGCCGCCAGCTCTTTAACCTCAATCAGGCCAAAATTTATATGCAGTCCCTGCTGATCGCCAAGGGGAGCAAAAACCTGATCCAAGAGGGAAAAACGACCAGCCTGCGGGGGCTGTATTACATGCTCAAACACACCATCGCCGACACCAAGGAAGAAACTTTTAACGATCAATCGGAATCCGACACCATCATCGAGGATATGGAAGTCACGCTCAACGCCCTGCGCGAGGAACTGCACCTGTACGCGCAAAAGCGCGGCGAAATGGTGGGTAACATCGTCGTCACGGACAAAGGGGACGACATCGACTGCGCGCGAATGGGTTCCGGCGGTTACGGCATACCCAGCATCGTGGAGCCGGACGTGATTCAATTCAAAAAGTGCGATGCCAAGTTTATCCTGCATGTGGAAAAAGACACCGTCTGGCAGCGCTTTAACGAGGATAAATTTTGGAAAAAACATGGCTGCATCCTTACACACGGCGCGGGACAACCCCCCCGCGGCGTCCGCCGAATGCTCTATCGCCTGCACAACGAGCTGAAACTCCCGATTTATTGCGTGCTGGATAACGACCCCTGGGGGTATTACATTTACAGCGTCATCAAGCAAGGCTCCATCAATTTAGCGTACGAAAGCAAACGGATGGCCATTCCCGAGGCGCGGTTCCTGGGCCTGCGCTCCAGCGACTTTGAACGCTGCAAGTTGTCCAACAGCGTCAAAATTAATTTGAACGACCAGGACACCAAACGGGCCAAGCAAATCGCCAACTATCCCTGGTTCAAGGATAAAAAGCCGTGGCAAAAAGAGATCGAACTGATGTTAAAAAACGGCTTTAAACTGGAAGTGGAGTCCCTCATTAGCAAGGACATTAGCTACGTAACTGAAACTTACGTCCCCGAACGCCTGGAGGAACAAGAGTGGCTGGACTGAACGCGGAATGAAGAATGAAGAATTTAGAATGCAAAAGGGAATACCTGCAATATTCACCAGCAGCGTCAGCCAGAGACACCGCGACGATGCGGTTTCGGCTTAATGACACCTGTTACCTCCACCGCTAGGGCAGCGCCGTGGTAGACCGTGCCTCTTCACTCCCCTCAAAGAGGGCAAGTTCCTCATGGAGCCGCGAAATCAATTTACGGATGCCGGCCTTGGTAAATCCATTCTGTCCCACGGGATATTCCCGCTGAAGATTATCCAATCTGGTCTGCAAGTCCCGCAATTCCGACTGCGCTCGATCATATTCCGTTCGCGTGAGAATCATAGTATAACCTCTACAACACCCTTTCTGCGGTCATCGATTTCCCGGGTTCTAGTAAAGAATTCTACCCAATCCTCCCAGTCCCGTCGATTCTCAGCGGCAAAAATCTCTTCTGGATGCCGATTTATCAGCATTGTTTCCAATTCAAGTGCCTCGACTGATCCAGCGGCTATCTTCGCGGCATAGTCGTCTGGCAACCACACCACGGCATCAACGTCTTTTGGCTCGGCTTTGGCGGTTACAAAGCTGCCATCCACAAAGAAGCGCTGAGCGGAAATGGATCGTGCAAGTTCAATCCATCTCCGCAGACACAAAACCAGTCGCCGTCGCCGGGATGTCGAAGTTCCAAATCGAAATGTCACCTCACCTTCAGTTGCCAAGTGAATGCCTTCAGGCAAATACCCGTCTTGTCGAAAGTCTGGAATCATGTGTGATCAATCCAATTTTGTTGCCAAACAAACAAACTGACCAATGGGGTAGTATCTATTGAGGGAATTATACTTATACTAATTGCAAGTAATCATAGCGCGGTTTTTACCCAGTTTACCATGGGATTCCGCAACTCCGTGGGAGTAGGAGTTCACTGGTTTTGTTCTTTTTCCCAGGGTTGTTCGCTGCGCTCCAACCCGTGGGCTTTGTTACAGAACCGCGTTGCGGTAGAAAAGTACCGCGAAGCGTTCATGGAATTCAGCCCAGGGTTGCCGCGCAGCGGCTAGCCTGGGAACACGACTAACGACAAAAGACAAAGAGCAAGATAAAAGCTAAAAGGCTAAAGTAGAATAACCCGTAAAATATGTTCCAAGCATTACCTTCTCTACAACAGTCATCGCAGCGTAATTCATAACTACTACCTCGCCCGACAATCATGTTGATTGGCTGCAGATGCTCCGCGCAGCTCATTTTCCCGCACTTTTGACAGCGAGTCGTGGCGGGACGCTTGCACGTATAGCAATTTGGCGTACTTAGGCCAGATTTACGCCCCGGTCCAGGATGCCCACACCTTGGGCAGGCTTCTGCCAGTCGCGAGATCTCTTGCCCGCATTCCCCGCAGCTTACTAGCGCCATGCCCCGCTCCCCTGGGGTAAATCCCGCCTGTTATTTTTTTTGCGCCACCACCGGGCAATAGTGCCGCTCTGTGGAGCGTGGGCTGTTGCTGGCTGCATGTTGCCATTTGCCCACCCGCTGCAAGACCGCCGCGCTGCCAAACACCAGCCCGCAGTACAACAAATCCCCCTGCAGCATCCAGCGATAAAATGGAACCGCCGCCGCATAACATTCTAGTAAGCCAGCCAGTGAATCCTCGTAGGCGTTCCCCCGGCGAATCAGCCACACGGCAAAATTTGTTACCACATAAAAAAGCGTCGAACTGGCCACACTGGCCAAAATGATAGAGGCGGTAAATTTTATACCGTGACCCGCGCCCAGGTTTGCATTTTTGGACGTATTACTACCCGTTATCAGCCAAGTTCCCCAAAATGCCGGCGCTACAAAGCAGACATACACGGCCAACATTTCCACCCTACTGCTGTAGTCGGCCAAAAACAGATTGCTGACCGCCAGGATCACGCAGGGGAGCAGCACCGCCATCCACCGTTGCGCAAAAAGTGCCGCCGCAAAAAGGGTGACCGCCGCAATCGGCGTAACATTCCATTGGGGCTGAAAAATGCGCCCTAACACGCCCAAGAGGGCCAGCGCCGCAAAAATCGACCATGTGGCGGGAATATTGGCGTTGAGGCGGGCAGGGGGCAGCATGCTGGACAACTCCCGGGAAGATGCAAATTAAGGAAAAGCCGTCGATTTGATCACGTTGTTCCCATTCTTACCGATAGCCCAGCAGCGAACAAGACCAAGCCTGGCAAAACAGGGAACACACATAGCCCGGCAAATTTAGGCAATTTGCGTGGCTGATTTATATGCCCAATGATTGCCGTGGACGCTTTTTCCGCGGCTGTTGCTGGGTCTGGGAATTTTCAGGGTTTAATTCATGGTTTGCCGGAACTTGGGCCATTGGCACACCGGCTGACTCATGAGCTACTTGTCGCGGGGGAGTTTCCTCGTCCACGACCAGATGAAGCTCTTCGTCGCTGACGATCCAGCCACGGCATTTTTCGGCTTGGCAACCGCAAGGAATGGCATGGTCCGCCGGCCAAGCATAATCAATTAACAATTCTCCCCCCGCCGGGATCGTGCGGGTCGCTTGGACAAACAGCTTATCCAGGCAATGCTCTTGGCCGGGCTGGATGGTAGCTGGATCGTAATAGATCAGTTCGCAGTTAGGGAGACAGCTATGGTTTAAAAAACGGAACGGCTCCCGCGGTTCCAGGGTCTGCCCATTCCCCAATTCCATGCAATACCTGGACGTATAGTCCGGGTCCAGGACGACTTGTCCGTGGACTTCGCCAATGACCTGTCCTTTGCGAATTTTTTTGGTGGCAAAGACTCCCTGGCCAAATTCTGCCGGACGGACCTGTACCGGCGGTTCCTTGCGCTTCATAAAATCCTGGCGACCGTGCGGTCGTTCCCATATGCCTATGCCAAGTTGTAAAAAACGAACGCGCGTGTTGGGCTATGCGTTTTAGTGTATGATCGCGCTGATCGTCAAGTGAGTTCCGCTAGCAATGATATTTTGCGCGGCAAACCCATGACGGTTTCACTGAATCATTCACCACTGTGCAAAATAAATGCCGTATGCAATTCAATGCGCCGAGCAAAACTCTTGACATAAAAAAAACCCGCACAACCCGAATTGAGTCGGGAAAATGCGGGTTTTTGTGAAGTGGTCAGAGCCGGGATCGAACCGGCGACACATGGATTTTCAGTCCGAATGTATTCCGATGATAAATCCGCTCTAAGTAATTCCCCCGTAGGGACTTGTGAAAACGACGGTGAAAATCAGGAAAACGAATTTTCACTAAATCGTTCACTAAACAGGGGAAGCAAGCCCAGTGGAACTACGCCCGCGGGGACAAGCAACCCAGGGCCAGAGGGAGACCTGGACGCGGTCATGCAAGCATGGCCGACCCTGCCCCCAGGCATCCGAAAAAAGATTCTCAAACTGGCCCAGGCGGGTCAGCACAACGACACAACCCGTGGGCATGTTGTCCGCGGGCGTTAGTTTCCCCTTTGCCCTCAGGGCAGAAAGTGAGCGTGAACGATGTCAGATACCCAGAACATTGCCGACCTTTGGCAAGCGAACCTCGATTTGCTGCGGGAACGGAACCCCAAATTATCGGTGGGCCAGGCGGTCGCCAAGCTTGTGAAAGAGCAACCGCTTTTGCATCAACAATTTTTGGCGGCGGCAAACGCCCGGCAGGGGGCACGGCACGAAAAGCCCGGCACCAAGGCCAAGCCCGCCCAAGTGGCATGGGAATCGGCACTTGAGGCATTAACCGACAAAGGCATGCCGCGAGCACGGGCAACGGCACATCTGGCAAAAACCCGACCCGAACTGAGAAGTGCTTACGTGGCGGAACACAACGAACAAGC
>JANRLT010000072.1 GCA_033762255.1 Pirellulales bacterium
GGCTTTATCACCGTCGCCCAAGGGGCCGCGGGTCTGCGCTTTTTGCCCAACGCCAACTTCTTTGGCAATGGCTCATTTCAGGTCCAGGCGGCGTTAGGGCCAACGAATGCGCAACTGGGGGGCGGCCTGGCCACCGCCACGATCGTGGTCAATCCCATCGCCGATACGCCTAGCGTTACCAATGCGCAAACCGATGAAGATACGCTTTCCATGGGTGGCTTGGTGATTAGTCGCAATCCCGTCGATGGGGCGGAAGTAACCCATTATCAAATTACGTCGATTACAAATGGCACGCTGTTTTTGAATGACGGCGTGACCGTGGTCACCAACGGCAGCTTTATTACAGCGACCCAAGGAGCGGCGGGACTGCGGTTCTTGCCCAGCACCAACTTCTTTGGGGTGGGGACATTCCAGATTCAAGCGGCTGTGGGGAACACAATTGCCGATCTGGGGGGGAGTGTCATTACCGCACAGATTGTGGTGAATCCGATTAATGATCCGCCGGTCATTACCGCGCCGGCTTCCGCCACGACTCCCGAGGATACGGTATTGGCTTTTTCCACCGGCAATGGATTATTGATAAGTGTGGCCGATGTGGACATCTTTGGCGGGGAATTGCGGCTTTCGCTCTCGGTTAGTCAAGGGACATTGACCCTGGGGAGCACGGCGGGGTTGACATTTGTTAGCGGGACCACCAACGGCACGGCGAATTTTATCATTCAAGGGACGTTGGCGGACATCAACGCGGCCTTGGCCACGCTAAGTTATCTGCCAAATCTGAATTACTTTGGCGGGGACGCTTTGGTCATTGAGGCGGACGATCTGGGTAATAGCGGCGGACCGGGCGCTGCTCCCCTGCCCCGCACAGTCAATTTGAACATCACCCCGGTCAATGACGCCCCTGTCTGGGTGGTTCCCGGTTTGCAGCAAATAAATGAGTCGACGGCCCTGGTGCTTTCCTCGGCAAATGGCAATGCCCCGCAATTCAGCGATGTCGACGCGTTTAACCTGCCGCAAACGGTCAGTTTGTCCGTTCCCGTGGGGACACTGACGCTAGCCACGACCAGCGGAATTACTTTTTTGCTAGGGGCTAATGGGACCGGAAACATGACCATACAGGGGACACTGGCCGACTTGAACGCCGCCTTGGATGGGCTGACATTTCTGCACTTTGATAATGCCACATTGGTCCTTTCGGCCATTGTGACCGATGATATGGCCGCTAGTGTCCCGGCGGCTATCCCGTTAACCGTGCTCAATGTCGCCCCGACGCTGACATTTATTAATCCCGCCATCGATGGGTTGGAAGGAACCACGATTAGCTTTGGTTCCACGGCCACCGACCCGGCCAATCCCCCCAGCGCCCCCGCCATTTTTGATCCGTTGCTCTTTAGCTGGACAGTGACGCGTAACGGGCAATTTTTTAGCCAGGGAACCGGCGAGACGATTTTCTTTACGCCCAATAATGAGGGAACCTATGTTGTCACCCTCACGGTCGATGACCAGGACGGTGGCATCAGCGTGATCACCCAGTCCATTAGCGTGGCCAATGTCCCCGCCACGCCGATCACCCTGGACACCACCGATATTGACTCGCAGTTGACGGCGACAGTGGATACCACCGTGAGTGATCCGGGGGATGACACCATCACGGTCACTGTGCTGTGGAATGATTTTGTGCTGAATTCGGTGACCACGGCCGTGGATCCATTTCTGGCCAACGAGACCGCCATCCCGCGCGACTTTCCGACGCTCGTCTACAAGTACCAGGCAATTCTGTTTCGGCCCAATCCGCTCGATCAGGTCACGATCGAGATCCGCTACTTTGACGGCACCGATACCGTCGTGGAATTTCGCCAGCTTGAGGTCACCGACCAAAACGTTCCCGCCGTGGGGATTTATGTGACGCCCGAGCCAGAGGAAATTCCCCCGGTGATTACCCCCACGGTCGCCGTGCAGCCGCTGTCGCTGGTCACACCGCCGCAATTGGCGCAGCAGGCGGAGGATCGCGTCTTTGGCCAACAAGAACTTTCCGAAGCCGAACGCATCCTTGTCCTGCGGATTGTCCTGCCCGACGGCAGTGAAAGCCCCAACATTCCCTTGCAAGACCGGGTATTGCAGGACTTACCCGGTTTGTTCAAGAAATTGCCCGACGGCCGGTACCGAATTTATTTGATCCAAGAAAATAACCAACGCCTGGTGGTGGATGTGGTGATTCGCCAGGGACAGGCGTTTGATCCGACCGAACCCAACTCCGACAGCCAGGACCGCCCGCCGCCACGGGTCGTATTGCCCCCGGCCCAGGATGATTCAACGCTTCCCCCATCCCCCAATCTACAAACCTCCCCCCCCTCGGCGCAAAACACCCCCGCGTCGGATGCGCCCCTTTCCCCGCCTGGGCAGGCGAATCCTCCCGCCCCGATCGAACAGACCCTGCCCCCCGCTGATCCCAGCCCCCCGCCACCTGCCGGTTCCCCGGACGAGTCGACCAATCCCCCTTCACAAGAAACCATGTCCACGATGGCCATCACTGCCGGTCTGGGGGTATCGCTGGTGTTGACTGGGGCCAGCACTCGTCGCGGACGGCGCTGGCAGCGGGCCATGAATGCAGTGGGCCAACAATCACCGGGTGCCACGGGGCAACCTGTAGCCGCTAGTCGCGCTGTGCGAAACTGGCGGCGCAACATGACGGTGCCCCAGGAGTAAAGCCACGACCTACCATCGACCGGGGTGGATGTAAGCGTTTGTAAGGGGGGCGCATCGGGAGCGAATCATCAGGCAAACGCCCCATTTGCCAAAAGGGCCTTGTAAAATCGCTAAAATCCGCGCGAAAACAGGTTTTTTCGCGTTTTTTCCCACAAACATCTCGGCAAAGTCTTTTCACTCAAGCAAAATAGCAGTTACCACCCCCCCACCTGGTTTTTGGCCTGATCGTCTAGCCCGCGGATTCGTGTGATTGCATGCTTTGTCCACGTTGCCACGTCGAATTACTCTTGGCCAGCGCCAAGTCGGGGCGGTGCGATGTCTGTGGGCACAGCTTTACCCGCGACGAGTTACGCGAATTTCGCAAAGAGATCGCCCGCGCCTTTGCCGAGCAAAATCTGGAATGCGAATACTCTAGTCTGATTACTGAAACCGTGCGCGATGCCAGTGGGGAGGTTGTGGATCCCCGCAAAACCGCCCATGAAAAACTGGATATGACGGTCATTGTTCCCGCGCCGGCGGCTCCGCGGGTCGACGCCCAGACTCTTGATAGCGACGCCGCGCGCACCCTCCCCCAGGAAGATTTGGGGGGTGATTTTGACCTAGGTCCCGGTCTGGCTGCGGACGGTTTGTCAGCCACGGTCGAATCGACGGGGGATTCTTGGCAGAACCCGCCGGGCACCACCGACGTTAATCAGGGCATAATCGAACAATCCCCGGCAAGCGCGACCGTTGACTTGCCAGCACAGGAGGCCGGTGGGGCGAGCTTTGATTTGGCCGATCCCTCCACGCACAGCGATCCCCGCTTTTCGCTGTTGGGGGCGGTTCCTTCCCACACATTGGAATTTTCCAGTTATGATCCGATCCATCCCGACGCGCGCGGGGGGGATTTTGAACTCACTGTCCCGCCTGCCGCACAGGATGGCGCGGACGAAGCGACCCCCACGCATATTTCCCTGACGGATGGGGGAACTGGCCCTGGCGACGGGAGAAATACTTCGCCGGTCTCCGGAGGTCAAACCGTGGAGTTGCCCGGGCAACCCGGCGCGGCGGATTTTCCGTTGAATCTAACAATTGATCAAGGGGCAAGCGGGACAATAGCCATGCCGGGGCAGGCTCTTGGCGGCCAGGGGCCGGACAACTCGGCGGGAATCGCGCAAACCATCGAAAGCAATATCTTTGACAGCGCGACTGTCGCGGCGATGGCCAAAGTGGCCGCCGGCAAAACTCCCGCCGCCGGAAACCCCACGCCACCGCAATCCGGCTCTGTCCAACTGGATTCGGCGTTTGCCGGCATGGCGGATGAAAACACCGGCGGGACCTGGCCGGAGCGTAGTCTGGCGGCAACATTTGATTCGGCGGAAGTGACCGGTTCGCAGGGGGCGGCCATCGCTAAAATGTGGCGGGGCACGATCGAACCGACCACCACGCCGCGGATGACCATCCGTCGTGACGCGCGCAAGGATTCTCCCAAGGATTCCAAACTGGTCATTAAACCCAAGGAGTTTGCCCGCAAGCCCGCCCGCGCGCTCAAAATGCCGCCACTCAAGACCAACGCCGATTACGAGCTGTTGGACATCATTGGCGAGGGGGGGGTGGGCGTGGTGTATTCGGCCCGGCAGGCCAGCATCGACCGGACGGTCGCGCTCAAGATGCTCAAACCGTCCGGCGCTTCCAACACGGAGCAACGGGAAAAATTTTTGAGCGAGGCGGTCGTCACCGGCGACCTGGACCACCCCAATATCGTCCCCATTTATGATCTCGGGACGAACGAGGCCGGCGCGCTGTTTTACAGCATGAAAAAGGTGATCGGCACGCCCTGGAACAAGGTCATCACCACCAAGTCCCTGGCCGAAAACCTGGATATATTAATGAAGGTGGCCGACGCCGTCGCCTTTGCCCATGCCCGGGGAATCATCCATCGCGATCTCAAGCCTGAAAACATCATGTTGGGCGAGTTTGGCGAGGCGCTGGTCATGGACTGGGGCCTGGCCATGGCGACCAGTAATTTTCGCAAGGTCGAAACCATCACCCAAACAACCAGCATGGGGGGGACGCCCGCGTACATGGCCCCGGAGATGGCGGCGGGCCCGCTGGAAAAAGTGGGCTTTGCCAGCGATATCTACTTGCTGGGGGCGATGCTGTACGAGATTTTGACGGGGAAGCCGCCGCATTCCGGAAAAACCGTGATGCAGTGCCTGATGGCCGCCGCGCGAAACGAGATCGTCCCCACCGATCAAGCGGGGGAACTGGTGGAGATCGCCCGGCGGGCCATGTCCACCAAGATTGACGCCCGTTACGCCAGCGTGCGCGACTTTCAAAACGCGCTGCGCGAGTACGAATCCCACGCGGAAAGCATCGCCCTGGTGCAGCGCGCCGAGCAAGGCTTGGCCGAAGCACGCGACAGCGGCGACTACCAAACGTATTCCAAAGCGCTATTCGGGTATCAAGAGGCCCACGCGCTCTGGCCGGAAAATGACAAGGCCGAGACCGGTATCCGCCAGGCGCAACTGGCCTATGCCGAGGCGGCGCTCGCCAAGCAAGACTTTGACTTGGCGGATTCGCTCTTAGTCACGAGCGATCCAACGCAGTTAGAACTCAAGCAGCGCGTGGCCGCCGAAATCACCGAGCGGAACGCCCGCCGCCAGCGGCTGCAAATGGCCCGCCGCGTCCTGTGGAGCATGGGAACCGCGATTGCCATCTTGATTGTGGGCGGACTGCTATGGGTCAACGCCGAACGACAAAAGGCGGTCGTTGCGCGGGATGAAGCGGTCAGCGCCAAAAAGCTGGAAGAAGTCGCCCGCAAGGATGCCGATAAACAGCGCATCGCCGCCGAAACCCAGCGAAAACTGGCGGAAGCCAAAAAGCTGGAAGCCGAACAAGCCGCCGCCGCCGAGCGCATCGCCAAACAAAAAGCGCTGGAATCCGCCGAAGCGGAAAAACTAGCCAAGAAAAAAGCCGAAGAGTCCCAATTGTTGGCCGAAAAGGCCGAGCAGGCGGCGATCAAGGATAAAATGCGGGCGGAAGAGGCGGAAAAAATCGCCGTGAAAGAAAAGCAACGCGCGGTCGAAGCGGAAGGGGTCGCCATCCAGGCGAAGGATGCCGCGCTGATGGCCAAAGAAGCCGAAGAATACTCGGGCTACATCGCCAAGATTGGCCTGGCCTCCGCCAAGGTCCAGGAAAACGCTTTTGGCGATGTGCTAGAACTGCTGGAACAATGCCCCCCGCAATATCGCAACTGGGAATGGCGACGACTGCGTTATTTGTGCCAACGGGCAAAATTCGATTATCACCTGAAAGCCGAACCGCCGGTCGCTGGAGTTGCCGCGGAACAATCCCCCCTTGCGATCGATCCCCGACTCCCCGCGGAACTGGACGTGGTAGCCCTGTCACCCGATGGACAATGGCTGGCCGCGGCCGGTTATGACGCCAAAATTTACATTTGGCAAATTGGTAAAAATGACCAGCCAGCCCGGGTGTTTGCCCCGGGGGGGCAGTATATCCACGCCTTGGCCTGGTCCCCTGACGGCGCACAACTGGCTGTCGGCGGTAATGATCCCGCAGGGGGGCATCTCAAGTTATTAAATGGAACCACGGGGGATATAATCCAAAAAATCCCCGGCCATACCGATGCCGTTCTCAGCGTGCAATTCAGCCGGGACGGAAAAAAGCTGCTCTCTAGCGGATATGACAATACCGCGCGGATTTCGGATTTGGATGGGACTAGTCAAGCTCGCGTGCTGCGTGGACATTCCTGGTGGGTCTGGTCGGCCGATTGGTCGCCAGATGGAAATTACGTGGTAACCGCCAGTCAAGATGGCACCTGCATTGTCTGGGATCTGCGCCAATCCGACGCGGAGTTGCAACAACCTCAAAACCGCCGCCTGTTTCGCGCTCACGCGGGACCGGTCTACCACGCCGCTTTTTCGCCGGACGGAAACAGCGTCGCCAGCGGCGGCTACGATCAGCGCGTGCTCATCTGGCGGCGGGATGCGGCCCAGGCGGTTGATCTGGCCGGTTTGGCCACGGGGAGCGCGCCCGCGACGGTCGCTTACCGCGCCCTGGCGGGACATTTGGGGCCGGTCCGTTGGGTGGGGTTTTTTCCCGATGAAACCGCACGGGTGCTCAGCGCTTCCCAGGACAATACACTCAAAGTCTGGAACGCCGAGTCGGGCGAAACCATTCAAACGATTCGAGGACATTCGGGGCGGGTGGCGGCGGCGGACTTTTTGCCCCGATCCGGCGAGGTAGTTTCCGCCAGCCACGACCGCCGCGTCAAGCAGTGGGATTTGGCCGGTTACCGCGAAGAACGCGTGTTGCAGGGAAAACTGCTAACGGGACACTCTGGGGCGCTGTTAGGCGGGGATATCACCCCCGCGGGAGACGCGGTCGTCACCGCCAGCCAGGACCGCACCGCCAAAATTTGGAATACCGGGGATGGCGCGCTGTTGCAAACCTTGACCGAAGGGCACAGTTTTTTGGTGACTAACCTGGCCCTCTTTCCCGATGGCAAGGCCTTTGCCACCGCCGCCGTCGACAACACGACGCGAGTTTGGGATTTGGAAAGCGGCGTCGAACGCTTGCGGTTGGTGGGAACCGGTCAAACGGCCATCGTGGCGGTCAATTCCACCGGAGAGTTCCTGGCCACCGCCGGAGAGGAAGCGGCGGAAGCTCTTGCCTCACCCCTAGGCAATGCCTTACCCGCGGATGCTAAGAACGTCTTGCCCGTCGCGGGAGCGGCGATCCTTCGCCCCATTGTCCAGGTTTGGGACGCGGCGAACGGGAATCGACTGAAAAAATTATTTGGCCACCGGGGCCAAGTGTCGGCGGTGGCGTTTGCTCCGCATGCCAACTGGTTGGCCAGCGGCGATACTGCCGGCCAACTGATCGTGTGGGATTTGGCCACCGGCGAACCACTGTGGAAAGCCGACCGCCATGCGGACAATATTTTAGGTCTGGCCTGGTCCCCCGATGGCAAATGGCTGTACAGCGCGAGCGCCGACCATACCGTGGGTTGCGCCGATGGACGCACAGGCACCGAGGCGCGTGACAAAATCTGGCGGCATGACGCCGAACTCACGGCGTTTGCTTTATCCGCCGACGGCACTTGGGGTTTGACCGCCACCGTCGACGGCACGGTGCGCGTGTGGAATCCCGAGACTGGCAAAGCGCGGTCCATGCTCGAGAGCGCGGCCGGGCGGGTGACCAGTTTAGCCATCAATGCCGACAACACCCGCGCTTTGGTGATTAGCTCGGCGGTTGGTCCAGCGGGAGGCACCGAACAGCCAGCGGCATCACCTGATACGAATTCCTCCCGCGTGCGTCTGTATGACCTTGCCACCGGCGGGGAATTGCCCAATCTGGAACGCAGCGAAGGTTTAATCTGGTCCGCGATTTTTGGGCCCCAGGCCAATTCCCTATTAACCGTGGGGGGTAATGGCGCTCGTCTATGGAAACTGGGTCAACCGCAACCCATCATGACTTTTACCCCGCATGGCGCGGTTTCGGTCGCGCGCTTTGCCCCGGACGCACAGCACGTCTTGACCGGCAGTTGGGATAACACGCTTAAATTATGGAACCGCCAGACCGGTCAACCGTTGCGCAAACTTCCCTTGGCGCATACCGGTCCGATAAATGACGCGCGCTTTGCGGCGGAAGGGAACTTGCTGCTTACCGTGGCGGATGATGGCACCGGCGTCGTGTGGGATGTCCCTGCCTACACCGTGCGGCAAAAACTGAACGCGGAAAATGTCCGCCTGCGCGCGGGAGTGATCCTGCCTGGCGGCGGGCACGCCTTGACCGCGGGCAATGACGGCCGCTTGTCCTTGTGGGACATTGCCACGGGATCACAGGTAGAATCTTGGCAGCTTTCCACAGCGCCGCTAACCAGCTTGGCGGTGCAAAAAATCGCCGCGAATGAACCAAAGACACCCTCCGTCGCGCTTTTGGTGGCCATTGGCGGAGCGGACAACACGGCTTGGTTGGCTGATCTTTCCGCCGACCACCCAGAAAAACTGCGCGTACGCTGTGAACTGCGCGGCCATACCGCGGCGGTCACCAGCGTCGCACTCTCCACGGATGGCCGACGGGTATTGACCGGCAGCGCCGACACCACCGTCAAGCTGTGGGACACCCGCGTCTTGGCTCCTCTGGCGGCTAGTCCCCCGGCCCAGGCCCCCGCCGACCAAAACGCCGCATCCCCGCGGGGCAAGGAAATTCTCACCCTGAGCGGACATACCCAGGAAGTGACCTCCGTTCAGTTTTCGGCGGATGACGGCCAGGTCTTTACCACCAGCCGGGATGGCACGGGCATTCTGTGGCTGGCGGAGTAGTCCGACGGGACTCTCTCCCCCGCGGAGGCTGCTATTTTCGCTTTTGTGCCGGGCGCTGCTTGCGGTGGCGGACACAATCCCTCACAATGCGGACGCAAAGCTATTTGCGGAATGGTCCGCCTGTTGTTTGCCCTTTCCTCTCTCAGCCCCAAGACCGCCCGCCATGCCTACTCCCGCTGTCATTCTTTCTGGCTTTGCCGACGAGGCCGCCCATCATAAGACCGCCGTCGAACAGTTTGTGGCTTTTGCCGCGCTGGGGCTAGAGTATTTTTCCTTGCGCTTTATCGACGCTGGCAAGGGAATCAAAAATGTAATGCAGCTCACCAAAGGAGAAGTCCAGGTCATTCGCCACCTCATGGATGAATATGGCCTCAATGTCGCCTCGATCGGTTCTCCCCTGGGAAAGGTAAAATTGCTCGACCAGGATGACGGCACCAAGAACCGCTATGTCCCCTTCAAAAAATATTTAGCGACCGAAGTCACCCGCGCTTGCGAACTGGCCCATGCGTTCGAGACCAAACTCATCCGCGGTTTTACCTTTTACCATCCCAAGGGGACTGATCCCAAGGGTTACTTGCCCCAGGCGGTCGAGCAACTGGGCCAAATCGCCGAAATGTGCCACCGCTCCGATTTGACCTTTGGCCTGGAGGTGGAAGCTAATCTGATCGGCCAAAATGGCCACCTCATGGCCGAAATTCACCGCCAGCTCAACCATCCTGCCGTGGTTTTGGTCTTTGACGGGGCCAATATCCTCATGCAAGGGTACTCTCCCAAGGAAACCTTTGATCAATACCTGGCCATGAAGCCCGCGCTGGGTTGGATGCATATCAAAGATTATAAATACGCCAAAAAAAGCAAAAAAATAAAGCACATTGACGAGGACGCGGTCTGGAACTTTGTCCCCGCGGACCAGGGGGACGCCGGCCATGCCAAAATTTTGGCCGATTTTGCCACGCTCGTCCCGGCACTTACAAAAAAACTGGCCAAGCGCGGTATTCCCGGCGTCTTTCTGGATTTAGAACCCCATCTCAAGGCCGGCGGTCAATACGGCGGAGCCAGCGGGCCCGACGGCATGGGCGTGGCCCTGCGCGGCCTCACGCACGTGCTGGATAAATCCGGTCTGGCCTATCACCTGCGTGATTTTGCAGATCTCACGGCCGAACGGGACGCCTAAGCTTTCTTACCATGTCCACGATTGCCGATTTTGTTGAGTTTTTTGCCCGACACACCCCCCCGCGGCTAGCCGCCGACTGGGATAATGTGGGCCTGCTAGTGGGGGATGCGACGCGGCAGGTGTCGCGGGTGTTGACGTGCTTAACCGTGACGGACGCCACGGTGCAAGAAGCAATCGACATGGGGGCGAATCTACTGATCAGCCATCACCCGTTTCCTTTTAAGGCGGAAAAACGGTGGACAGCGGACACCACCACGGGCCGGCTGTTATTGGCGTTGATAGAGCACAAAATTGCCGTGTACAGTCCCCACACGGCGTTTGATTCGGCGGAGCTGGGCATCAACCAACAACTGGCAACGCGGCTGGGTTTAACCGGAATACAGCCGTTAGCGCCGGATCCGACGGAACCGACGAGCGGAATCGGACGCCAGGGAAATGCGCCGCCCGTCACGACTTTGGGGGATTTGGCGGCGACCGCCTGCCAACAGTTATCGCTGTCTAGCGCGCACATCGTCGGCGACCCCGCTCGGCCTGTCACACGGGTGGGTGTCGGTTGCGGAGCCGCGGATGAGTTGCTGGGAATAGCGATGCGCTTGGGTTGTGATTGTTTTGTTACCGGCGAGGCGCGCTTTCACACGGCCCTGGCCGCCGCCGCCAATCAGATGACGATGCTGCTGTTGGGACATTATGCCAGCGAGCGATTCGCGGTCGAAGAACTCGCGCGGGTGCTGGGTAAAGAATTCACCATGGCGCAAATCACGGCCAGCGCAAAAGAAGCGGACCCGCTTGTGCTCTGGCGGCCGTAGTTCCGCGCGGGATCAGCGTTGCTCGTTTAATACAAGCATTTGCTGGCCAAAGGCCAGACCTATTCCAGCCTAGGTCAAGCGCAGCGTCGCCCTAGGTCTATCTCCATAAATTTTGGGTACAGGCTAAAGCCCGCATCGCTTTGCACGCTAGCAAAAAATCTCTCCGGCTAGCCACAGTTAAAGTGGATCAATTGCGCAAACTTTGCCGATAGTAGGGGATGTAGCGGATTTTCCGCATCCCTCGAACAGGATATTCTTTTGTTCTGCTAGCAATTGGGACGCTTCATTTCCACTTTTTGCATTTTGACATGCTTTTTCGTCTGGCCACGCTGATCGCTACACTCATCCTGGTGACGGGCTGCAGCCTGCTCCCCGAGATTGAACACCAGCCGACATTTCATAATCCCTTTCCGCAACTTAGCCGGGTGGGGGTAGCGCCATTTATCAATCTGACCACCGAGGCCACGCTCGATACCCGCCAAATCGCTCAAGCGTATTTCAATGAATTACAAAGCATCCCCGGGTTTGAAGTGGTGCCCATTGGCGTCATCGAACAAAAAGCCCGCAGCCTAGGACTGGAGTTAAGCACCGCCGAGGAATATCGCTATATCGCCCGCGAGCTAAAATTGGACGCGATTGTGGTGGGCGTGGTGACGGATTACAGTCCTTATTATCCACCGCGGTTGGGATTGTCGGTGGATTGGCACGCGACAAATCCGTGCTTTCATCCTATTCCCGTGGGGTATGGGTTGCCTTGGGGCACAACCGAGGAAGAAGAAATTCCGCAAACATTGGTGCAAGCGACCGAATTTGAATTGGCGCGGGAACAGCTAAAGACGCAAACCCCGCAAGATCAAACACCGACGTTGGTGCCAGTGCCGACAGCCGACAGACCATCGGAACAATATGGCGTCCTAGCCTTGGTGGCCAATAAACGCAAAGCGAATAACAGCGCCGGAATCCCCCCACCGAGCAGCGTCAAAAGTACCGCTAATTCCGCAGAGACGGGCGATAAAAGCCAGAGTCCGCTAGCAGCCGCTACTCCCGCGCAACCGTCCCAACCCGCGCCGCCGGAATTATTGACCACGCCGCAAGCCACCGCCGGAACTCCGCTAGCGGGACACGAGTCCTCCGCGCAAGCGCTGCCGGTCGATTGGCCCGATCCGCGGGGTTTGATCCCCGAACCCCCCTCGCCGCAGCGACCCGCTTGCCGCCCCTCCAACCTGCCCGTGCTGACGCATACCCGCATCTACAATGGGCATGACATCGAGTTCACAAAAGCATTGGAAAACTATTACGCTTTTCGCGATGATGCCAGATTTGGCGGTTGGCAGGGCTACATGCAACGCAGCGAGGACTTTTTGCGCTTTTGCTGTCACTTGCATATCACGGAAATGTTGACCGCGCGGGGGGGCGCGGGTGAAACGCGGGTGTTGTGGCGGTGGCATGAACGCCGATAGATACCTGGGGATCAATCACGGCACGCAGCCGGGACTGATTGAAAAAACGCCGGCGGTCATAAATTCGCCAGCCGGAATCACTCGCGGACCAAGAAGGAGCGGCGGTCGTGGCGCAGCAGGAATTGAATGTCTTGGCATTAGTGAAAGGCGAGGAACGCTACGTCTTTTTATTTGACGAAGCCAGCCGCGCCGAAACCCTCCGCACGCTGGGGCGGTATGCCTCGAACCCCGAACTGAGTTTTAGCTGGTACGACGCCGCCGTCCTTAGCCAAAAAATCCGCGACACCGCCCCCCGCCCCGCTCTTCCCGAAGTCAAACGCCGCTTTGACGTCCCCCAACCCGAATGAGCACCCGCTCTCGTTCCGTCGCGCGGCGATCCATCGTTCCCGGGGAGAATTCCTCCGCGCCCCCCCGACAGGCAGCGGGCATAAATGATTCCGCCAGCCCGGAGTCGGAATTGCGCCTGGCCGTCAACCGCTTTTTGACATTTCTACAGGCGGAAAAAAACGCCAGCCCCCTCACGCTCAAGAGTTACCGCGAAGACTTGACCGATTTGGAAAATTTTTTTACCGAACAGCAAGGCGCGCCCCCACCCCCCGATTGCCTCTCCACGCTCGATTTGCGCGGATATCTTTCTGGTTTGCATGAGCGGGGACTCGCCCACAGCAGCATTGCCCGGCGGTTGGCGTCGCTGCGTAGCTTTTTTCGGTTTGGGCAACGAGAGGGCTGGTCCAATGGCAATCCCGCCCGGCCGCTGAGGAACCCCCGCAAGAACCGCAAACTGCCGCATTTCTTGACAGGTGAGCAAATCGAACAACTGCTCTCCGCCCCCCCGGCCAATGACCCCCAGGGCCTGCGCGACCGGGCGATCCTGGAAACGTTGTACTCCGCGGGCTTGCGCGTCAGCGAAGTCGTGGGCCTGAATGACGAGGATTGGGACCGGGGAGCCGAGATTTTACGCATCCGGGGCAAAGGAAAGCGCGAACGGCTGTCGCCCATCGGCTCATTTGCCAGTCGGGCGTTGCTAGACTGGATCGCCGTACGTATCGTCGCCCCTACAGCCAGTCGTGGGGGCGTGATACCATTGTTTGTTAATCGCTTTGGCAAGCGTTTGACCACGCGCAGTGTCGGGCGGATGTTGGAAAAATATCTTAAGTTGACTGGATTGGATTTGCGGACCAGCCCCCACACCCTGCGGCACAGCTTTGCCACGCATTTGTTGGACCGGGGAGCGGATATTCGCAGTGTGCAAGAACTGCTGGGGCATAAAAGCTTGACCACCACCCAGATCTACACACACGTGACAACCGCGAAACTGCGGGAAATCTATGAAGTAGCGCATCCCCGGGCAAAATAAGATTCTTACTAAAAGCAATTTTTTTAATATGCCAGAAAAAGCACAGGGATTCATGCAATAACCATTGTCCCGTGCTAAAGGTGTTGATATTTCCCTAAATAATTACGAGCGTGAATGCAATTTCGTTGTTCTTCTTGTGGCAGGCGGATAGCCTAATGGTGCATGCAAGATTACAACGATTTTGTTCACACATTATTATAGGAGACGCTCATGAGTATTCGCAAAGTACTGTTAGCCGCTTTCTGCGGCTTGGCTTGCGCGTTGGGCAGCATTAACGCTAACGCCCATGAATTGATTTTTGAAACCTTCATGGACGGCCCCTCTGAAGCCCCGCCGAACTCTTCTCCTGGCACCGGTTATTCCAAGGTCACGATCGATCTGGATATGGTCACCATGCGCGTGGAAGCGCAATTCCAAGATTTGCTCGGTACGACCAGCGCGGCGCACATTCACGCCCCGACCTTGTTTCCCAACACGAGTACCGCGAACGTGGCAACTCAAACACCTTCTTTTTCGCTATTTCCCCTGGGCGTAACTTTTGGTTCATTTGACCAGACCTTTGATATGACGCTAGCCTCTAGTTACCGCGCTGGTTTTATTACCGCCAATGGTGGCACGGTGGGGGGCGCATTCAATGCCTTGATTGACGCCTTGGAAAATGAAAGAGCGTATTTCAACATCCATACCAGCACTTTTCAAGGTGGCGAAATTCGCGGATTTTACAAGGTTATCCCCGAGCCTAGCACAGTGATGTTAATCGGCTGTGGCGGATTGGCCTTGGCCCTCTACGGCTGGCGCCGCCGCGTGGCGGCCTAAGCGAATGTACTCTTCTCACTCCGTGAGATGCCAGCAAACGTACTCCTCTCACTCCGTGAGAAGCTAAATCTAACCAGCTACAATAAATACAACAGGCGGCTGGTGATCCCAAATCACCAACCGCCTGTTTCTAGCTTGATAGTACGCCAGCGATGAGAGAGGCGCGTTGATTCAATCAAAAAAACCTACACCCCCGCCAATTGCAGCTTGACCGTTTTGGTTGGACGGCGATGTGGCCGATAAAAGCCGATCTTTTCCAATGCGAGATATACTTCCTCGAGGGTCTTTTCACCAAAATTAGAAATGCTGAGCAGTTGCTCGCGCTTGGTGTTGAGCAAATCCTGAATCGTAAAAATGCCTCGCTCTTCCAGGCAGTTGGTGGTCCGGACGGCCAGGCCAATCTCGGCCGTGCTCATTTCCAGTTTGGCCTGCATTTCCATTGCTTCGCGCGTGACGGTATCCAGCGGAACACGGGTGGACATGATTTCCCTCCTTGGAAACAGTAGTCATTGATCGGGCGACTTCCCCCCACAAGCAACTCACGCCGCGTTATCTCACGACTATTAGCTTGGTTGCCGGGGCTTGGCCCACAAGCCACAAATATAACCAAACCGAAGAAATTGCCAACTGGAACCATTAAAAAATTCCGCAACTTTTGGCGGAAAATTGCTAGCATGACCGCAATTTTGCCACCAGCAGGGGTCTCCCTTTGAGAATTGCCCCCGCCCCCCACGCCCCCTCCCCCTGGGGGCCGCGCGAGTTATCGCCTAAAATCAAACTACATTATCCTCGGTCGTTTTGCCCATTCTAATTTTTAACACCCCTTTGATCTATTAGCCGACATGCCCAAGGATTTTCTCGCCGGCGCGCGGGATGAGTATGACTGCATCATCATCGGCAGCGGCCTGGCGGGGTTGACCGCGGCGAACACGCTGGCGCGCGCCGGTCATCGCGTGCTACTACTGGAACAACATTACAAACTGGGGGGGATGGCCACCTGGTTCAAGCGTCCGCAAGGGCATATTTTTGATATTTCGCTGCATGGATTTCCCATCGGCATGATCAAAAGCTGCCGCCGCTACTGGACGCGGGAGATCGCGGATTCCATCGTCCAGTTAAAAAACATTCGGTTCGATAACCCCATGTTTTCGCTGTCGACCACCTTCAACCGCGAGGACTTTACCCGCCAACTGGTGGAGAAATTTGACGTCCCCGCGGAAAGCGTTACAGCGTTTTTTGACGCCGCCCGGGGGATGAACTTTTATGACGATCAAAACCTGACCACCGGCCAGCTTTTTGAAAAATTCTTTCCCGGGCGCGAGGATGTCATCCGCCTGTTGATGGAACCGATCACCTACGCCAACGGATCAACTCTGGAAGATCCGGCGATCTCGTATGGAATCGTCTTTTCCAATTTTATGTCCAAGGGGGTCTACACCTTTTCCGGCGGGACGGACCGGCTGATCCAACTGATGCACGCCGATCTTTTAAAGAACGGCGTCGATGTCCGCATCAAATGCGACGCCGAAAGAATCGTGGTGGATTCCCGTCGACGGGTTGCCGGCGTGACCGTGCGGGGCCGAACCATCCGGGCCAAGACTGTCATATCCAACGCCAATCTCAAAACCACCATCTTTGACCTCGTGGGAAGGGGACACTTTGACCCCGACTTTGCCGAAAGCGCGGCGGCCGTCAGGCTGAATAACTCCAGCACGCAGGTCTATATCGCGCTCAAGCCCGATGCGCAATTGGACGAAAGCCATGGTGATTTGCTCTTTAGCTCCACCGCCCCCCTCTTTCGGACCGATGCCCTCTTGAGCCGCAACATCACCAGCCGCACCTATTCATTTTATTATCCGCGCACGCGACCAGGCTCCGACCGGTGTTTGATTGTCTCCAGCACTAATGCCCATTACCATGATTGGGCGGGATTGTCCGATGCCGAGTACGAGGCCAGCAAGGCGGATTTGTGCCAAACGACGCTGGACGCGCTTCAAAAATACGTACCAAACATCCGTGATCTGGTGGATCATGTGGAGGCAAGCACCCCGCGGACGTTCGAACATTACACCAAGCACGCGTTGGGGGCCAGCTTTGGGACCAAGTTTGAGGGGCTGGCCATCAGCCGCGGCCTCCCCCAGCAAATCCACGGTCTGTATCATGCCGGCAGCGTGGGGATCATCATGTCGGGCTGGCTGGGGGCGCTCAACTATGGCGTTATCGTGGCCAACGACGTGGAAAACCTGCTGCTAAAGTCGAATCAACAAGTGGAACCACTGGAAGTTTAGCGACGCGGAATGAAAAATACCGTGGAACTATCGTAGCGAAATTCACCAGAATTTCGTCGTGAGCATTTTGTAGCGGAATTCGCTAGAATTCCGAATTTAGCACGTTCCCAACCTCTTCAGAACTCTAGCGAGTTCTGTTACGGGAGGGATTACCCTTACTTATTCCGCACGCCTTCGCCAATTCATCTTAACAACATTACCCATGTCCCTGGCCGCCATTCACGCCGCGATTCCGCACCGGGCACCATTTTTGTTCTTGGACCGTATTGTTCGCCAAGAAATGAACCAGATCCACTGCCAGAAAACACTGACAGGGCAAGAATTTTTTTATCAGGGGCATTATCCGGATTTTCCCCTCACACCCGGCGTGATTTTGTGCGAGGCCTGCCTGCAGGCGGGGGCGGTGCTGCTTAGCCAACAGTCAAATGCCTCGGGGAAAAGCGTGCCGGTCGCCACCCGTATGAATGATGTCCGCTGGAAGCGCATGGTGCGTCCCGGCGAGACAATCGATATCGAAGTGAACCTGGTGGAACAACTGGCGGACGCATTTTTTATGACGGGCAAAGTCAGCGTGGCGGGCAAAGTCGCCGCCCGGCTGGAATTTGCCTGCACCATGGCGGAGAAGTAAAGAATTAAGAATTAAGAATTAAGAATGCAGCCAAACTCCAAACTCCATTACTCCACTCCTCCAGCCCCCATGCCCGAAGATTTTCTCCAACTGGCCAACCAGGCAATCCTGGTCATGGGTGTGGCAAATAAAAAAAGCGTGGCCTGGCAGATCGCGCAGGTGCTGCTGGCCGCGGGAGCGAAGGTGCACTATAGCGTCCGCAGCGCGGCCCGCCGGGAGCAACTGCAAAAACTCGTGGGAGACGCACCCATTTACATCTGCGATGTCGAGCATGAGACGCAAATTGTCGCTCTGCGGGACGAACTGCGCGCGGCGGAAGTCAAGCTGGCGGGCCTGGTCCATAGCGTGGCCTTTGCCGAGTACGAAGGTGGGGTTAAGCCATTTCACCTGACCGGTAAACGGGAATTCTTGCGCGCGATGGATATCTCTTGCTACTCTTTGATGGCGGTCGCCCGCGAACTTCAGGACCTTTTGACGCCGGATGCCTCGGTCGTCACGATTTCCATCTCCACCACCAAAATGGCTAGCGAAAACTACGGCTATATGGCGCCCATCAAGGCCGCGCTCGATTCGTCCCTGGCGTTTCTAGCCAAGTCCTTTAGCCAGTTTTCCCGCGTCCGTTTTAACGCCGTCGCCCCGGGCTTGCTCAAAACCAGCGCCTCGGCCGGAATTCCCGGTTATTTAGATTCCTATCTCTTTGCCGAACAAGCCACACTACGCAAAGCCCCCGTCGATACCCGCGAAGTCGCCAACACCGCCGCCTTCTTGCTGTCACCCCGGTCCAGCGGGATTAACGCCCAGCGAATTGTCGTCGACGCTGGCATGGGCGTGAATTATTTCGACCGGGAAATTGTGACGCGGGCGACAAAATGACGCGTATTACGGCTTGCCGCAGGTGGCAAATTGACAAAAAATTGCAAATTGTCCGATCTTGTGCTAATTTGCGCTGGTTAGATGTTTGACATCCCACTTCCGCCAGCCACTCCGAATTTTTCGTTAGCCCGCGTTGAATCGTTTTTTAATAAGAGGTCTACCGATGCGCCGCGCCAAACAATATCCCCGATTTTATGGCAGTTCCCTGCCGGTGAAGTTCTCCAGCGTGCTCTTGAGCCTGGGGATGACCATCAGTCGCGCCGTCGCCGCCGACGAGGCACCCACTACGGATAAACAGCCCGCCGCAACCCAAGGAGAAAAATCGGCGCCAGTCGCGGCGTTGTCTCCGGAATTGCAGGCCCAGCGGCAAAAAATGGTCGCCCAAGCCATCGAGTATCTACGGACCAAGGGTCAAGCTCCGGATGGGTCGTTTACCAAGCAAGTCGGAACCGGGATCACATCGTTATGCTTATTGGCGATGATGGAAAATGGCGTATCGCCGGACGATCCGACCGTGGCCAAGGGGCTGAAATATTTAGAAGGGGCCATGCAAAAGGATGGCTCCGTGGGGAAGGATGGCTCGCGAATTATAAACTATGAGACCGCGCTGGCGATCCTGTGCCTGCAAAAGGCCAACCAGGATGGCAAATATAAACAGAACATTAAGCAGGCCGATCTGTTTTTGCGGGGGAACCAGATTGACGCCGACGAAGGAAAAACCGAGGCGGATTTTGACTTTGGCGGCGTCGGCTATGGCAAAGGGGGAAAAGGGGACCTGAGCAATACGGCGTTTTTGGTCGAGGCCCTGATCGCCGCGGGGGCGGGTCCCGACGATCCCGCGGTGCAAAACGCGCTTAAATTTGTCTCCCGCTGCCAGAACTTAGAGTCCGAGCATAACACCACCCCCCTGGCGGGCAAGGTCAACGACGGCGGCTTTTATTACACGATTATCACCGATGAACCGCCGCAGGACAAATCATTTCAGGGGGGGTTGCGTAGCTATGGATCGATGACGTACGCCGGTTTTAAAAGCATGCTGTACGCGGGACTGACACCGGATGACAAACGGGTGAAGGCGGCGCTGGACTTTCTGGCCAAAAATTACACCCTGGAACAAAATCCAGGCCTCGGCGAGGCGGGGCTGTTTTATTATTACCACCTGATGTCGCGGGCGTTGCAAGCCGCAAAAATGGATACCTTTACAGACGCCAAGGGGGTTGAACATAATTGGCGGGCGGAGTTTATAGCCGAACTAGCCAAACGGCAAAACGAGGACGGATCCTGGGCGAATAAAAATCGCCAGTGGCTGGAAAATGATCCCAATCTGGTCACCGGCTATGCGCTGTTGGTGCTAGGGAATTGCAAATAAGCACTCGACTTTTTGTAACAGTTTAGTCATTTGAAATGATGAGAATTTAACCGGACGCTAGCGCGTGGCGGTTGATGGTTTATGCAATTACTGTGACAAAATCAGCCGCCGGGCGCTAGCCCACGGTTGCTGTGCCGTAAAAGGCTAAACAGTTACGATTTTTTTAACTTTGGATATCGCCCAACGTTTTGATCAATTGTTGCCCCACGACCGCCTGAACGATTTTGTGCAGCGCTGGCGTGTGCGTGAATTGTCGCTGTTTGGCTCGGTCCTCCGCCATGATTATCTACCTGACAGCGTTGTTGAGGTACTCATTTCTTTTGCGGAATCCGCCCCGTGGAGTTTGTGGGATTTGACCACGATGGCGGTTGAATTAAGCCTGCTCGCGGGACGAAAAGTGGATTGGGTGGAAAAAGAAAGCTTGCTTAACTCGTTTCGCCGCGCGGAAACCTTGAAGACTCGAAAGGTCATTTATGCGAGTCAAAGTTATTCAATATGAATAATGGCCCTCTTGCTGAAAGTCGGCGTGTGCGACAAAAAATCTCCGCACAAATTGTTCACGATGCAAAGCGGATTTTGGAATACTATCGCGGGATTGAAGAATTGCACAAAGACCGTCTGATGGATTTAAAACGATCTGCATCTGAATGATATTAAAAGAGATATTGCATCAGCGGCAGTAGTTACTGAATCTGGCGTAGTTACCAACTGAAGCCTTACCCCTCCCCGCCATAAAAAATCCGCTGGATATTATTAACCAAGAGATCCCGCGCTAAGTCTAATGTCCGTTCCTCCGACCAGCCCCGCTCGATGACAAATTGCTCCGCCAATATCTTGGACAGGATGCGTTGGTACATCCGCAGTTTCGGCAGGGCGAATTCCAGTTTATACATATCGCTGTAGTAGCCGATTTGCTTGGTACGGGGGACCGCTTCTAGCCGGGCGCGGCAATCCGCCTCAATAAACGAAGGCGTGTTGCTGTACCACCAATGCCCATTCGTGACCACATTGGGAAAAATCCACGCGTGTCCCACGAGCTCTTGGTTAGTCACGCTGGCCAGGACCGAAATGGGAAATGTTACCCTAGGAAAGGCGTTAAATAACTCGCGATACTGCAACAGCGACACGCGGCTATCATAGAGGTCCATTCCCTGGTACACACCCCCCGGATAGACCCGGCGGTTCACGCCAATCATCAGATCAAACGGCAGGCGGTATTCCGCGCAATATTCCGCCAGCGTCCAAAACACAAATTGGGATAACCCCGCAAAATCCTCCGGCAACAGCTCGTCGGGCTGATGGCGTAGTTTGGCCAGCGCCCGATCAGCGCGGGAGGCATCGCCGGGGAGCGGCGTGAAATCGGGCGGCAACGAGATAGCGCAAGCCCGGCAGCCATTACGGGTAAAGTGCTCAAATAATTTGCCAATCGCCTTGCGCAGGCCCATGGCGGTTGCCGATTCGCCGTTTGTCGCGGCGGCTAAACGATCCCGCACGGACTGCTGTCGCAGATGGAACACCAAATCATCGGTGCGCAGGCACGGAACATAGACGCTAGTGTCCAACCCCCTGAGGGGATCGTCAAAGTCGTTGGTCAAAAAGACCGCCCGCAAATTGCTTTTTTGCAGAACCTGCCGCGGCCAATCCGGCTGCGCGCATTTGGCCAGGGAAACCTCATACAGAGCTTCCCAGTTGGCCAGGGTAAGCGTCTCCTCTTGAAAATCAAAAAACTCGCGGCAAAGTTCGATAAGCCAACTGTATTGGATCGTGTTTTCGAGCGGGGCCAGCCCCGCCACCAACCGGGCAACTTTGTCCCGGGGGGAGAGGCCGGGGGCTTCGATCTCTTCCCGCGGCACACCCGCCGAATGGACCAACTCGGTGTAATAATGATAACCCAAGATCTCCGCCAGCGAAGTCGCCGCCGGGCGATGGGGGTCAATATGCGTGTGCGGATCAATCAACGTCCAGGTCTGGATTTCGTCAAAGATCCGCGTGCGCAGGGATGCTGGAGTAGCGGAGTTTGGAGAAGTGGAGGAGGGGAGATTAGTAGCCACGGATGAGCACTGCTGGAACTTGGTGTTTGGTGTTTGTAGGGGTGGATTTTTAGCCACGGATGAACACTGATGGAACACGGATGCGGAGTAAGAATCTCAAATTTCAAATCGAAGATTAAAGATTTTAAACCGCCGAATGCACAGAATTGTTTTATACCTCGAATATTATCCGTGACTATCCGTGCCAAACCGTGGCTCAAATTCCGTTGCTAAATCCTTGCTACTCTTTCTTCGCCGCGGGGACCTTCAGTTCCGCCAGCTTTTCCGCCACTTGCTGGGCATGCCCCGCGGTGTCCACTTTATCAATGACGGCCAGCAATTTTCCATCCGCGCCGATGATAAACGTCTTGCGGGCGGCGTTCCCTTTCTCATTTGCCACTAATCCATACGCCAGCGCTGCGGCACGGGTGGGATCGGACAAAATGGGATAATCACACTTGAGCGATTCCGCGAATTTGGTGTTTTCCTCCACCGGATCACAACTGGCCGTAAAGTAAACCACATCAAATTCCCGTAGCAATTTCCCTTGTTCGGCAAAGGATTTGCACTCCTTGGTGCAGCCGGGAGTAAACGCCCGCGGAAACCACGCCACAATCACCGTTTTTCCGGCGTAATCCGCCAGTTTGTGCGTTTTACCGTCCGACCCCGCCAGTTCAAAATCCGGAGCCGGCTCTCCCACCTTGACCTCGGCCGCGTCGGCCAAGGTGACAAAAAATCCGCAAACCACCGCCAATAAGAAAATCTTGCCAAGCCAGCGCGACATCGAACGCTCCTGAAAAAAAGTAAGGGCGGATACCCTAACACAAGATCGATAGCCCCACCACCAGCCCAGGATTATCCCAGATTGTCGGGCCTCTGTCAAAAACGTCCCGCAATTGCTAGCGCCGCGTGTTCCTGGAGGTGGACGGCCATATCGAAACGTCCAAATAAATCTGTTAAACTAAGTACACAGACCCTCCAACCCACGCTTTCATCATGACTACTTTCCAAACACCGTTTCGAACCTTGGGCTGGACTTTGCTCTTGGCACTTTTCATCTGTTGCGCCTTCACCACATCCATGTCCCAGGCCGCGCCCCCCTTTACGCCCAATTATGACGAGGCCCAGGTCCCCGCGTACACCCTGCCCGACCCGCTGGTCCGGCAAGATGGGACCCCGGTCACACAACCCGCGGAGTGGCCATTGCGGCGGGCGGAGATATTGGAGCTATTTGCCAACCAGGTCTATGGCAAAATTCCAACCCCGCCATTGCCGCAAGCTGTGGCAATCACCGAGGCGCCAACCGCGGTTTTTAACAACACCGCCACCCGCCAACAACGCCGACTTACGCTGGGTAAGGCAACCCCGGCGGACGCCACGACTTCGGATCCCCCTTCATCACCGGTGGTTATTAACGTCCTCATCTACCTCCCTGCCAATGCCGGGGGGCCAGCGCCGATTTTTATCGTCCCCAACTTTGACGGCAATCAAGCCATTCATGCCGATCCGGCCATTCACCTAGCCAGTTGCTGGCTGCGCAATGACGAGCAAGCGGGGATCGTCGATCACAAAGCGACCGAAAAATCTCGCGGCGTCGACGCCGCCAGTTGGCCGCTTGAATTGATCTTATCCCGTGGCTATGGTGTCGCGACGTTTTGTTACTGCGACGTCGATCCCGATTTTGACGACGGCTTTCAAAATGGCTTGCACCCGCACTTCTATCCAGCCGGTCAGACCAAGCCCCTTCCCCACGAAGGGGGCTCGATCAGCGCTTGGGCCTATGGCTGCAGCCGCGTACTGGATTTTGTGAGGGAATTAAAAGGTGTCGACCGCACTAAAGTCGTCCTCATGGGACATTCCCGTCTGGGAAAAACCGCCCTCTGGGCGGGGGCCAATGACGAACGGTTTGCCATTGTCATATCCAACAATTCCGGCGAAGGGGGGGCCGCCATCACCCGCCGCTGCTTTGGCGAAACGATCGAACGGATCAACACCAGTTTTCCGCATTGGTTTTGTGCCAATTTTAAAAAGTATAATCTACGCGAGTCAGAATTACCCGTTGACGCGCATCAACTGATCGCGCTCATCGCGCCGCGCCCCGTCTATGTGGCCAGCGCCGAGGAAGACCCCTGGGCGGATCCCCGGGGCGAATTTTTAGCCGCTTATCACGCCGGACCGGTTTATAAGCTACTCGGAAAAGAACCGCTCCCCAATGCTGATATGCCTACCCTCAACCAACCCCTGCATCATACGGTTGGTTATCATTTCCGCACCGGCAAGCATGCCGTCACCGAGTATGATTGGCGGCAATACCTGGATTTTTGTGATAAGCACTTTCGCTAGGCAAAGACGTCAATCCATATTAAAACCGCCCATTGTGTGGATGAATGTTGTTGGGGCTTTAGCCCGTAACCCAAGGCATGTTGGATGCTTGGCAAAGATATGAAGCGGGCCGTTGACCCTGCCATTTTATTTTTCCATGAACCTAGGGCGACGCTGCGCTTGCCCTAGGCTGGAATAGGTTGGGCCTTTGGCCCACAAAGAATTAAACTACTTTGGCCCACAAAGGTTAGCGTACCGTGGGCTACAAAGGGATGGACAACCGAGAATCTTTTAGCAAATTACTGATTCCACCACTAAGATTCGTAGCAATACATTTTTAACCGCCGACTTGTGAACCCCGCGATGGACCTTTCTGTCAATTTAGGCCGATTGCAGTTGCCAAACCCGATCTTGGTGGCGTCGGGAACCTTTGGCTACGCGCGAGAAATGGCGGGACTGGTGCAATTGTCCCGCCTGGGGGGCATATTGCCAAAAACGATCACCCGCGAGCCTCGTCCAGGAAACGCTCCTTGGCGCACCATTGAGACGCCCGCCGGGATGCTCAACTCAATTGGCCTGGATAATGACGGTATTGAGACTTTTATCGCCGAGCATTTGCCCTATCTGGGAAGCTTGGGGACGCCAATTATTGTCAGTATTGCCGGGCGGTCGCAGGCGGAATTTGTGGAAATGGCCGCGCGGTTGGAAGGTTTGGAGGGAATTTCGGCGTTGGAACTTAACATTTCCTGCCCTAATGTCAGTCATGGTGTCGATTTTGGAACTGATCCCCACGCCTGCGAAAATGTCGTGGCGGGGGTCCGCCGCGCGTGTGAGTGGCCAATTTTGGCCAAGCTGACGCCCAACGTGACGGATATCGCGACGATCGCCCGTGCCGCGGAGGCAGGCGGCGCGGACGGGATCTCGCTGATTAACACGCTGCAGGGAATGGCGGTGGATTGGCGACGGCGCAAACCTTTGCTGGGCAATGTGTTAGGCGGACTTAGCGGCCCGGCGGTAAAGCCCATTGCCCTGCGCTGCGTGTATTTGGTCCGACGAGCGGTGCAAATTCCCCTGGTCGGGATTGGCGGTATCGCAACCATTGATGATGTGCTCGAATTTATTGTTACCGGAGCCAGTGCCGTACAACTGGGCACGGTCAACTTTTATCAACCGCAGGTTGTGACGGAGATCTTGGCCCAGTTGCCCGGGGCTTTGTCCACGGCGGGAGTTGGCAGCGTGCGGGAATTGGTGGGGACGTTGCAAGTCAATCCACCACCGGCAAAAACGAGTGCGGGAAGTTAGTTTCTTTGATTCACTCAGAGTTTATTTGAATCTTTCAGGTTGATTGATTTCATGCGTGTCTTATCCGGCATCCAACCGACGGGACGTCCCCACTGGGGAAACTTTTTTGGCGCGATTCGCCAATACATTGACTTGCAGCACGAGCAGCAGGCTTTTTATTTTATTGCCGATCTCCACGCCCTAACCACCGTGCGCGATCCCGCGCTCTTGCGCCAATACACACTCGATGCCGCGATCGATTTATTGGCCCTGGGGTTAAATCCAGCAAATGCCACGCTCTTTGTCCAGTCGGACGTCCCCGCCGTGAGCGAACTCTGTTGGTTGCTCATGACGGTCGCCCCCCTGGGCCTGCTGGAACGCTGCCACGCCTACAAGGACAAAAAAGCCAAGGGGCTACCCGCGGACGCGGGATTGTTTACTTATCCGGTCCTCATGGCCGCGGACATCCTGGCTTATGACTCCGACACGGTCCCCGTGGGGCAGGATCAAGACCAACATATCGAGGTTTGCCGCGACCTGGCAGGGACGTTTAACCACTTGTATGGCGAAACCTTTGTCCTGCCCAAGGCCAAGATTCTGTCTGACGCCGCCAAAGTCCCCGGCACCGACGGCGAAAAAATGTCCAAAAGCTATAACAACACGCTGGAGGTCTTTGAGGATGTGAAGGCCCAGCGCAAAAAAATCATGCGAATCACCACCGATTCGCGCCCGCAAGAGGAGCCTAAGGACCCCGACACCGACCACCTTTATCAACTCTATGCCCTGGTGGCGACTCCGGAAGAAACCGCCGCCATGGCTGAATTGTACCGACGGGGGGGCTTTGGCTATGGGGAGATCAAGAAATCCCTAGCCGACGCCGCCGAGCGTTATTTTGGCCCCGCCCGGGAACGCCGGGCCGAATTAGCCGCAAAACCCGCCCAAGTGCGCGAGATATTGGCCGCCGGAGCCGCCACCGCCCAGGCCAAGGCGGCGCAGGTTTTGGCCCGCGCCCAGCGAAATTGCGGGCTAAAATAGTTGATAGCGGGAAGTCAATGGTGGGTAGTGGGTAGGAACAGGGGCAAATTTATTTGTGCAGGTAGGTGAATCGATGGCATTTTCAACGACCACCGGACGCTGGCTATTCAGCCTGCTGGTGCTACTATTACTAGCGTATTTGTTGGCCCGGCTCACCGCGCTTTGGGGAGCGCGGATGAACTATCCCATCATGCTGTTAGTGGGTTGTGGCTTTTTAGCCAGCGTGGCGTTTATGTTGCAGCGTTGGCTGGAATTATCCACGGGCTGGATGAGTGTGGCTTTGGTCCTATTTGTCGGGGTGCTCTCCTTTTTTGAGCATTATTTATCCTGGCGGGAACATTGCCGGATCGAGGAGCTTAACCATCAAGCGCGGACCGCTCAAATCATCAAGTTAAATCCCCGATTGGCCGAGTTTGCCCCGCCGCTGGAATTGCCCAACTTTATCCAATTTATGAGCGGCGGCGAAACACACCCCGCCGCGCGGTATAGCCTATATGTCGTGCATGCGCTTTTGCAACAACTGTTGGCCCAACTTATTTATTGGATTTTGCCCCGCGTGGGCGGGGTGCTTCGCGTCTCTCCCATGCCGACAAAGGAAACCGCCAACTAGTGCTCCGTCACGCTTTTATTTCGAATTAGCCATAGGGCGTTAGGCCACGTTTGGAGTGGCAAAAAAACCTGGGCCAACGCCCAGCGGCTGATCCGCCCCACTCGAATTTACACTTTTAACAGCACACTAGGCTTTACCACCACTCGTTGATCGCCAAACTAGCGTGGATCGATGAATATCCTGGGTATCGGTACCGAAATTGTCGAATGCCTGCGAATTGCCAAATTGATTGAGCAACACGCCGAGCAATTTCTCACCCACGCGTTTACATCCCGAGAAATTTCCTTTTGCCAGTCCTGCTCGCACGCCACGCAACACTTTGCCGGGATTTGGGCGGGTAAACAAGCGGTATTAAAGGGACTGGGGGTGCGTTGGCGAAAACCGCTGGCCTGGAGCGATTTGGAAATACGCCGCAGCGCAAAGACCGGTTATCGCGTGCTTTCCCGGGGGGGGATGCGGGAAATCATCGAGCAGCGTGAACCTGGGGAAATTTTCCTGACATTGGCCCATTGCCGAACGCATGCAACCGCCACGGCGGTCATATTAGCGCGAGAGTGAAGTTGAAGGCAGAAGTATGAATGAAAAATGAAGAATTAATTGCAGTCATTCTGCCTTCTTCATTCATACTTCTCACTTTGCCCCGCTGGGGGCTCGCGAAGGCTCGACCACCCGCCACCCCCCTGTTCCCTGTTCCCTGTTCCCCCTCCACCCACCGTTCCCACTCCCAATTATGGCTTCCGGCACAAAATCCCTCGACGCAACTCGCTTATATTTTGATAAGGCAGCGGATCTGCTGGAACTTTCGGAAAATATGCGGACGCTGCTGCTCAGTCCGCGGCGCGAGATCACCGTGGAGATCTCCATCGAGCGCGATAATGGCGAGATCGCCGTGTTTCAGGGGTATCGCGTGCAACACGACAAATCGCGCGGTCCGATGAAAGGGGGGCTGCGTTACCATCCCGAGGTGGACCTGGACGAAGTGCGCTCGTTGGCCGCGCTGATGACCTGGAAGACCGCTGTGGTGAATCTGCCGTATGGAGGAGCCAAAGGAGGGATCGGCATCGACCCGCGGCAATACAGCCTCCGCGAATTAGAACGCATCACTCGCAAATTTGTCGATGAAATCCATGACCTGTTTGGGCCGGACACCGACATTCCAGCGCCCGACATGGGGACCGGGCCCGAGGTCATGGCCTGGATCATGAATCAATACGAAAAATACCACGGCTTTAGCCCCGCCTGTGTCACTGGCAAGCCGGTCGACTTGTACGGCCTTCCCGGCCGCGATGAAGCCACCGGCCGCGGCGTGGGGATCGTGGTGATGAAGCTCCTCAGCCGCCTGGGGCGCAAGCCAGAGCAAACCCGCGTGGCAATCCAAGGGTTTGGTAATGTCGGTTCGCATGCGGCGCGGTTTTTGACCGATGCCCAGTGTAAAATCGTGGCGGTGGGGGATGCCAGCGGGGATTATTATTCCCGGGAGGGCCTGAAGATTGGGGAGCTGCTGGATTACGCGGCGGGAAATAAAAACTCCCTGGCAGGCTATAAGGGGGCGGAAATGATCGGCCCGCCCGGCAGTCAATTTACCTTGGATGTCGATTTGCTCATTCCCGCGGCGCTCGGCGGCGTGCTCACCGCCAAAAACGCCCCGCTGGTCAAGGCGCCGATTATTGTCGAGGCGGCCAACTCCCCCACCCAGCCCGACGCTGATGAAATATTTGCCGCGGCGGGCAAGACCGTGGTGCCCGACATTTTGGCGAACGCCGGGGGGGTCACCGCCAGTTATTTTGAATGGGTCCAAAATCGCCAATATTACCGCTGGGGAATCAATCGCGTCCGCCAAGAGCTGGACCGGGCCATGGGGGACGCTTTTGAGGCGGTTTGGCAACTTTCCCACGAACGAAACGTTTCCCTGCGCACGGCGGCCTATATGCTAGGCATTGGCCGCGTCGGACGGGCTACCGTGCTCAGCGGCATTGCCTAACAAGAGCAAGATATTGCCGATAAGACCTATAAAATCCGGTTGACTCACTTGTTTTCAGCGGAACAACGGGGTTAAGCTAGGAGGAATTCTTCTAGCCGAACTTGCCCCTTTGTGCGTGGGAACAAACATGCCAACCGTTAAATCCGTCGATATTCGCGTCTTGCGCCAGTTGCCACTGTTTCGCAACTTAAACGAAAGTGAATGCCGCCAGGTCGCGGAAATCATCAAGCCCCTGCAATTTCACGCGGGGGATACCATCGTCAAGCAAGGGGAATCCAGCCGCAATTTGTGGATTTTGCAAACCGGCGTGTGCGAAGTCACCAAGCGAACACGGCCCGAACGTTCCGACTCGGAAGAGATCGTTCTGGCGATAATCGAACCCCCCAGTTATTTTGGCGAAATGTCGTTTTTTAATCCGGCCCCCAACTCGGCCAATGTGCGGGCCAGAACCGATATGCATGTGTTGCGCATTTCACACGGTGATTACCAGGATCTGATCAATGAGGGAGTCTGGGCGGTTTACAAAGTCGCCTACAACGTCATTCAAGGGTTGTCCGACCGGATGCGACGCATGGACGAATGGGTGACAGAGCTTTTGCACGACAGCCACCCCGAAGTAATCAACGTGCCGGAATGGAACCAATTTCGCGAAAAGATGCTCAACCGCTGGAAAGTGCAAGAGTCCGTGGATGGCCAAGTGTGAGTGGGAAGAGAGGAGAGGGGAGAAGTGGAGTTTGGAGGAGTGGAGTTTGGAGTTACTTAGCCACGGATGTTCACTGATGGAACGTGGTACGGGCTTTAGCCCGTAACCCAAGGGGACTATTGAATTCAATCGTTGGCTGCAGCGGATGAATCGGGCCGTTGGCCCTTCCTTTTTCATTTCCCTTTAACCTAGGGCGACGCTGCGCTTGCCCTAGGCTGGGATAGGTCGGGCCTTTGGCCCGCAAAGAAATCAGCAAATAGAAAATCTTTGTACACTGCGAAGAATTAAACGGTTAGTAGTACGGATAAAGAGAACGACTCTCAAATTTCAAAGCGGGAGGGAATGCTCCGCGTCTCCCCCCGCCATCCAACGATCCCATGAAACTACCCACTCCACTCGCGCTCACGATGGGGGACCCCGCGGGGGTCGGGCCGGAACTGATCCTGCGTGCTTTGGCGAACGTGGAACTGTGGCAAACAACCTTTCCCATCGTCTTTGGCGACGCGGAGATCTTGCGTCGCTGCGCCGACAAACTGGATTTGCCCCGCCCGGAAAACGTCCTCCCGCTGGCCGATTGGTCCCTTGTCGCGACGGATGCTCAACGGGCCTCGCAACCAGTCATTGTGGATCATGCCGCGTGCACAGCCGGATCGATTGTCCCCGGCCAACTAGACGCCACGACCGGCGCGGCCAGTTACGCCTACATTGACTCGGCCATCACCGCGGCGCTGTCCGGTCGCGTGCGGGGAGTCGTCACCGCCCCCATCAGCAAGGAAGCCCTGCACGCCGCCGGGTATAGCTTTCCCGGTCATACCGAAATTTTTGCCGCCCGCTGCCAGGCCGAACCGACCTGCATGCTGCAATACTCCCCGGAAATCACCTGCGCGTTTGTCACCACCCATGTCGGTTATGCGGACGTCCCCGCGCTGCTCACGCCCCAGCGAATTTTGGCCGTGATTGAACTGGCCGGTAACGCCCTGCGAAAAATCAAAGGAACGGAGCCAGCACTCGTCGTCTGCGGCCTCAATCCCCATGCCGGCGAACATGGGTTGTTTGGCAACCAAGAAGAAGAACGCCTGATTCAGCCCGCCGTTGACCAAGCCCGCGCGCGGGGTTGGCGGGTGGAAGGGCCGCTCCCCCCCGACACGGCGTTTATTCCGGCCAAGCGTCAATCAACTGACGCTTATATTTGTCTGTACCACGATCAAGGGCACATCCCGGTTAAGGCACTCGCCTTTGACAGTGCAGTCAACACCACCCTGGGTCTGCCGATTGTCCGCACCAGCGTGGATCATGGCACGGCCAATGACATTGCCTGGCGGGGAATTGCGAATCCGGGGAGTCTGTTTGCGGCGATCCGACTTGCCCGGCGACTGGCCGGGGAATAATAGTGGTTTTGACAAAATAATCCGTCCGCCGCGCGCATCAAAAAGCCCCCCGCCGAAAAAGGTCCGGCGGGGGGCGGTAAAATTTTTGTTGTATTTGCCACTAAAGCAAATGGCAGCCAAATGTTAGGTTTTCCCTTCGGTCGTGCCAAACAGTGGTCCCGCTTGGCCGACCCCTCCTTTTAGCTCCTTGGGCGCGGGCGTGGCGGCTTCGCTGGCAGCGGCGGCGTTGGCCTCCGCGGCTTCCTCGGCGGCGGCGGTTTCTTCCGACCATTCCACGCGCTTGCGGCTGAGGCCAATTTTGCGTTCGTCGGTGTCAACTCGCAAAATCTTGACTTCGATCTCTTCCCCCACCTTGACCACGTCTTCGGGGTTGTCGACCTTATGTTCGGCCAGCTCGCTAATATGCAGCAAGCCTTCCAGGCCGTTTTCGAGACCGACAAACACGCCAAAGTTGGTCAGCTTGGTCACCTTGCCTTTGACAAGTTGGCCGGGCTGGTACTTGCTCGGAATTTCGGTCGCCCAGGGATCCTCGTCCAACTGCTTGAGTCCCAGGGCAATGCGGCGGCGCTGCTGATCGACGGAAAGGACGCGGCATTTGAGCTTTTGTCCCTTTTCGACGACTTCGCTGGGATGGCTGATTTTGCGAGTCCAGGACATATCGCTGACATGCAACAGGCCGTCGATCCCCTCCTCGATCTCGATAAACGCGCCATAGTTGGTTAGGTTGCGCACAGTGCCCGTGACCTCGGCATCGACCGGGTAACGGTCGACGACCTTGTCCCAGGGGTTTTCCTGGGTTTGTTTCATGCCCAGGCTGATTTCGTGCTTTTCGCCGTCGATTTTGAGGATGACCACCTGAATCTCGTCGTCAATATGCACCAACTCGTTGGGATGGCTGATCCGTTTGGTCCAGGACATTTCGCTGATGTGGACCAGCCCCTCGATCCCTTCTTCGAGCTTTACAAACGCGCCGTAGCTCATGACATTGACCACGGAGCCCTTGTGCACGCTGCCTACGGGGTATTTGTCTCCCACCTGGTCCCACGGGCTGGCGCTCTTTTGCTTTAGCCCGAGCGCGATTTTTTCGCGTTCGCGGTCGATATGCAGCACCATGACTTCCAGTTCTTGGTCGATCTGCACCATCTCGGTCGGGTGGTTGATGCGGCCCCAACTCATGTCGGTGATGTGCAACAGGCCGTCGATCCCCCCCAAATCCACAAACGCGCCAAAGTCGGCGATATTCTTGACCACGCCCTTGCGGGTTTGGCCTTCTTGCAGGGTTTCCAGCAGTTGTTTTTTCTTGATGACGCGCTCTTGTTCAATGAGCGCCCGGCGGCTAACCACGATATTACGCCGCTCGTCGTCGATCTTGAGCACGATGCAACTGATCGTGCGGCCGACGTAGTCGCCAATATCGTTGGGACGGCGGATATCGACCTGACTGGCGGGCAAAAAGACATTCACCCCGTCCAAATCCACCAACAGCCCACCCTTGATCTTGCGCAGCACGGTGCCGGTGACGGTGTCCCCCTCGTGGATGGACTGCATCACCTTTTCCCAATCGTCGATCTTCTTGGCCTTGCGCTTGGATAAGAGTATCATCCCGCGCGATTCTTCGCCAAAACCGGTGGAGTCCTCCACATCCTCGATCAGCACCCGCACCACTTGGCCCGGTTCAGGCGGGGGCTCGTTTTCTTCCCATTCGTTCCGCGGGATTTGCCCCTCGCTTTTGTAACCCACGTCAATTAAGACAAATTCCTCATCCACCCTCAGAATGCGGCCTTCGACAATACGATTGACGGAAATGTCGTCATCCCCGCCCAGGATGTAATCTTCCAGATTACCTTCCAAGGCCAGATTGAGCTCCGCCTCTAGCGATTCATCCTCGTATTCCAGACCGCGAATTAGGTTCCGATTGACCATGAAAAAAATGACCTGTGAAAAAGAAGCCGGACGGGACCATCCCGCCACTGGCTCAAAGAAAAAAACAACCATCCAACCGCACGCCATAAGTTGGCCTGCTATCAAATTGAACAGAGACCCATAAGTTTAACACCTTTACCGGCCCCTCACAATCACAAACAAGCCCGTAAATCCCGGTTCAGGCCCTATTTTTCCGGCGTTTTGGGCTCGCCACCCGCCGACTGGCAATTCCGCCCCTCTCCATGGGCAAAAAGGCTTTCCCACTCCGCCACTTGACTTTCTTTAACATTTTCCCAACAGTGGGTACGTGTTTTCCACCTATTTAACCAACGCGATCCGCCAAAAAGGAAACCCCGTCGTGGTCGGCCTCGACCCACGCTGGGATTCCCTCCCTTCCCAGCTACGCGGCTCCGTTCAGTCCGGTGATTTGCAGGGGATGGCCGCGGCCTACGAACAGTTCTGCTTGGGCGTGTTGGATGTGGTCGCGCCGCTGGTCCCCGTGGTCAAACCCCAAGCGGCATTCTTTGAGGAATTAGGCCCCGCGGGAATGGTAGCCCTGGGCAATGTCATCACGGCGGCGCGGGGACGCAAACTCATCGTGATTTTGGATGGAAAACGCAACGATATTGGCACCACCGCCGCCGCCTATGCCGCGGCTTATTTGCGTCCCTCGTATCTTTCCACGATAAATCCGCAGTCCGCAGATACCGGGCAAAAAGACCTTCAGCGCGCGCCGCAGCATTACCCCTGGGATGCCCACGCGCTCACCGTTAGCCCTTACCTGGGGGAAGATAGTTTGACTCCTTTTTTAGACGTGGCTATCCAAAATGATTGTGGAATTTTCGTGCTGGTAAAGACTAGCAACCCCGGCGGAGGCATGTTTCAGGACCTGGTAGCCAACGGTAAAAAAATATACGAGCATGTCGCCGCCTGGGTGGAGAAACAATCCGCCAAAACCGCTGACGCCACAGGATATGGATGTTGCGGAGCGGTCGTCGGGGCAACCTACCCCGAACAACTTGCCGAACTGCGGGCATTGATGCCACACACCTGGATCTTGATTCCCGGTTATGGAGCCCAAGGGGGCACCGCCGCCGCCGTGACCAGCGGTTTTGACGAGCAGGGTTTGGGGGCGGTGGTAAATAACTCGCGGGGGATTATTTTTGCCTACAAGAATGCCCCTTATGCCGAAAAATACGGCGAGGCGCGCTGGCAAACCGCGGTGGAAGCGGCCACTCTCGAGATGATCGAACAACTTCGGGCGGAAACCCCCGTGGGACGGCTGTGATCCGCGCTCAATATAAAACAATGCCGACAGAAAGAGTGGCAAAAACCGTGGGTTAAAGCCCAGCGGCTGATCTGCCTAATTCAAAGCTTTAACTGTGAAATCGGCCAAGGCTGGGATAGGCCGGGCCTGTGTCCCGCATGGATCAAACGACCGGGGCATGTAATTGAATCTACCAACTCAAAGTCCTCGCGCACGCGAGAATATCAAGGTTAATCACATGCCGCCGGTCGCACCCGCCGATTTTGAACTTAACGCCAACACGGACGAGTTTGTCGATTTGCTCTTAGCCCAGCAGCGGCAGTTAAATCTGCAGGCAACGACTTGCCCCGACACCGGCGCGCGGCTGATTGACTTGGGCAATCAATGCGCCGGGGGTCTCGAAGCGGGGCGTTGCCTGGCCGAAATTTGCCTGGCCACGCTAGGAGATGTGCGGATCGTTCCAGCACGGGCGGAGTTATCATCCGGTCCCGCGGTTCAAGTTCAAACCGACTGGCCGCTGGTCGCCTGCCTGGCCAGTCAATATGCCGGTTGGAAGCTCGCTCAGGATAAGTACTTTGCCATGGGGTCCGGTCCGTTCCGTCTGGCCGCGATAAAGGAACCGTTGTTTGCCAAATTTGGCTGGGAACGGGAGCAAGCGACCAGCGTAGTGGGCATTCTCGAAGCCCGCGGTTTTCCACCGCCCGAGTTGATTGCCAAAATTGCCGAGGATTGCCAGGTGACGACGCCGGGCGTGACCCTGTTGGCCGCCCCCACGGCCAGTTTAGCGGGGGGGGTGCAAATCGTGGCTCGATCCGTCGAAACCGCGTTGCATAAATTACTAGAGTTGGGGTTTGACGTTAGCAAGGTTATTAGCGGTTATGGCGTGTCGCCGCTTCCTCCGCCAGGAAAAGACGATCTGGCTGCTATCGGGCGGACAAATGACGCGATCTTATACGGTGGCGAAGTTACCCTGTATGTCCGCTGCGAAGACGACCTGTTGGCGGAATACGGTCCCCAGACCCCCAGCCAGGCGAGCGATGACTATGGCCAGCCCTTTCAAGCGATCTTTGAGCGCTATCAAGGGGACTTTTACCAAATTGATCCCCACCTGTTTAGCCCGGCGGTGGTGACATTTCATAATTTGGCCACGGGACGAACATTTCAATACGGCAAGTTGAATCCCGCGGTGTTGCAAGAATCGTTCTTTGGCGGTCCATTGTGAAACTATCGCGGGGTTGTGAGTCTGACGCGGTGAACGCGTCTATGGCAATCAAGCACCTTTGCGGAAGAGTCCCGCGCCCCTTGGTTATTCATGAGGTGGAAGGAAGTGACTGGCGATCAACGTTGAATTGCGGTCGCAAGCTTACATCGCCAGCCACTCCCGACCACGGATCACCCCGTGAGCCAACGGCAATTATCCCGTGGGCCAAAGGCCCAACCCATCCCAGCCTAGGGCAAGCGCAGCGTCGCCCTAGGTCAAGAGTTGAACACCATCGGTAGGGCCAACGGCCCGATTCAAGATCTTAACCAGCTTTAGTTGTGTCGTTGTGATACGAATAGCGTGAATTTGGATGCAAAATAGTTAATAAACCATGCAGATTGCCGTTTTAGCCACGCCCGACAGTTGGTACTTTCGTGATCTGCTCCGCGCGGCGGCGGAACGACACACGCTGATTCCGCTTTCATATCGGCAACTGTGCGGAGGCTGGCTGGGCGGTGTGCGGGACGCGGGTCGCGAGTTGCGGGTCGTGGGGGAAATGCGGGGTCAGGGGTTAGGGGCTAGGGGGCAGGGGGGAGTGGAGAGAGACGCGGGTCGCGGGACGGGGGACGCGGGAGGAATGCGAGAAGCGGTTAAATCTCAGATATTTTCTGGCGAAAATTCCCTGCTCGATTTTGACGCGCTTCTGGTTCGATCGATGCCCGCCGGGTCCCTCGAGCAGATTGTCCTCCGCATGGACCTCCTGGGCGAACTGGCCCGGCAGGGACGCATTATCGTCAATCCCCCCCGCGCGCTCGAAACGGCAATCGATAAATTTCTCACCTCCGCACGGCTGGCCGCGGCGGGGCTGCCCATCCCGCGCACCTGGGTCGCACAGACCGTGGCGGAGGCCCTGCGTGGTTTTGACGATTTGGGACGCGATGTCGTTCTCAAACCGCTCTTTGGGTCCGAGGGACGCGGTATCGCCCGCCTGACCGATGCGGACCTGGCGGAGCGGGCGTTTCAATTGCAATCACAACTCGGGGGCGTGTTGTATTTGCAAGAATTTTTGCCCCATCAGGGGGGCGATTATCGCATCCTCATCATCGGCCAGCGGCACTGGGCCATCCGCCGCCACAACGCGCACGATTGGCGCAGCAATATCAGTCGGGGGGGCGCTGCCGAGCCGTGCGAACTTCCCGAAGCCTGGATCGATTTGGCATATCGGGCAGCCGCCGCCGTGGGAGCGGAAATCGCCGGCGTCGATCTGTTAACAGCGGACAATGGCCAATTGTACGTCATCGAGGTTAACGCCGTCCCGGGCTGGCGCGGCCTGGCACAAGCATGCCATGTGGACATTGCAGGAGAAATCATCACCTATCTGGCTAGCCCGCCGCGTTAGTCTGGGAAGGGGTGAGTGGATAGGGGTGAGGGGTGAGTATTTCAGCCCGCAGCGTTAGCAAGGATATATGCCTACTCCACTACTCCACCCATCCAGCCTCCACCCCTGCCCCCGCTTTGTATACAATACAAACAACCCCATCTTCCATTATCCCGATCTCCCCATGCCTGAACTTCCCCGGATGCCCGATAAGCCGCGCGTCTCGCCTTCGTCCAGCCCGCCAAAATCCGGTTGCGGCACTTCGCTGGCGTTTGTCATGCTGGCCATGGCCAGTTGGGCGTTGTTTTTCGGCTTTTTATCGCTATTTGACCTGCAATTGGCCATCGTCGTGTCATCGCTGTTAGTTTTTTTGGTCGGGGGAATCTTGCTCAGTTACCTGCTGTGGGGCCGAGGCCTGTACGAACGGCTCCTAGCCGAGGAAGCCGCGGAAACGGAGCGTCTGGCCCGCGAAAACCCCGCCGAACTGGCCGCCCGCGACCGGGGAACCGCCTACGACCAGGAATTTGAAGGAGAAGACGCGCCGTGGATTCGGGGGGAGGAAAGACCGTGAGTGGAATGAAGAATTATGAATGAAGAATGATGAATTGAATCCAAATTCTTGGAAAACTTTAGAATGTTTTAAAGGGTGCTGGCTGTCGCTAGCGTGGTAATTTGCTCCCCAGCCTGCCACGTGTTCCCGTCCCGTTCTACCCGGTGATACAACGTGTCCCGCTCGATTGGTTCGTGGCCGGTCTCCTTTATCAGGCGGCGGATTTGTTCCACGCTGAGGATTTCAGGCGTGTCCGCCCCGGCGTCATGATAGATCAGCTCATGCCGCACGGTTCCGTCAATGTCATCCGCCCCATAGCTGAGGGCTAGCTGCGCCGTGGGGATCCCCAGCATGATCCAGTAAGCCTTGACATGGTCAAAGTTGTCCAGCATCAGCCGGCTGATGGCCATCGTGCGCAGGTCCATGAGCGCGGAGGGCTTTTTGATGTGGCTCAGCTTGGTATTTTCGGGGTGAAATGCCAACGGGATGAACGTTTGAAAGCCGCCCGTTTGGTCCTGCAAATCTCGCAGACGCAACAGATGATCAATCCGGTGGTAGGCGTTCTCGATGTGGCCGTATAGCATGGTCGCATTGGAACGCAGGCCCAATTCGTGGGCAGTGCGGTGAATCTCCAGCCAATTGGTGGCGTCGGATTTATGCTCGCAAATGATGTCGCGCACTTCGGGATGAAAAATTTCCGCTCCGCCACCGGGGAGACTCCCCAGACCGGCCGCGCACAATTCCTCCAGGATTTTTCGCACGGGCCATTTTGTAAGGTGTGTAAACCAATTGATCTCGACCGCGGTCCACCCCTTGAGATGCAATGCTGGATAATTCTCATGCAGAATTTTGATGGTGTTTAAATACCAATCAAACCCCTTCATGTGATGCAGCCCGCCGACTATGTGCATCTCGGTACAACCATTTTCCACGGCCTCCCGCCCCCGGGCCAAGATTTGCTCATCGCTCATAACGTAGCCCCGTGGGTCGCGCAGGTCGGCCCGGAACGCGCAAAAGATGCAGCGGTACACGCAGACATTGGTCGCGTTTAAGTGCGTATTAATGTTGTAATACGCGGCGTTGCCGTTCTTCCGCCGGCGGACCAGATTGGCCAATTCACCCACGTCATTCAGATGCACTTCGGGCGAGTACAGATAAACCCCGTCCTCCAGGGTCAGCCGCTCGTGGGCGAGTACTTTCTTTCGAATGTCCGCAAATTTGGGGGTCATGATTTAATTGTGAAAGTAAAAATGTGCCTACGGCCTGCCGGAATTAACTAGTTCAAACTTGGCTAAAATCCTTACAAAGATATTACCGCAAGCCAGCGAATTCTGTAACGGGGAGGGAATCGTATTTGTGACATAAGTCAAATCCACGGCGGGACTTACCACCAAACATCGATGCTACCCAGGACCAACAGTACCAGCCCTATCACGGCATTAACAGAGAAAAACGCCTGATTGACTCGAGATAAGTCGGTCGGTCGGACCAGGGCATGTTCGTAAATCAAGAGGCCCGCGATACCCGCCACGGTCAGGCCATAAATCCAGCCAAAGGCGGGATAGACCAAGGGTAATAACGCCAAGAGCAGCACGGTTACGGCATGGCTGAACGCCGCCAAACGCAACGCTGCCGCCACACCCAAGCGCGCGGGGAGGCTGCTTAACCCCGTCGCTCGGTCAAAGTCCGCATCTTGGCAAGCATAGATAATGTCAAACCCTCCCACCCAAGCGCAAACCGCAGCGCCTAGTAGCACTGCGGGGAGAATATCCGCTGGGTTACTAAGCAGCACAGTCCCCCGAATGGCGATCCAGGCGCAGATGGGGGCCAGCATCAAGGCCGCCCCCAACCAATAATGGGCGAGCGCGGTGAACCGCTTGGCGTAGCTGTAACCGCACAAAAACATCAGGACGGGCAGCGACAAAGCCAAGGGGAGCCAATTTGGCAAAAATAGCAAGGTCCCCGCCACAAACCCCGCAGCTGAAAGCAGGATAAACAGAACCACGGCTGGAACGCTCAGTAGGCCCGCCGGCAGGTGCCGCCCCCGCGTGCGGGGATTGGCCGCGTCCACATCGCGATCGACCAGCCGATTAAACGCCATCGCCGCGCTGCGGGCGGTGACCATGCAGACTAGAATGCCCAGCAGTTGCCACCAGAATACGCCCTCTGGTAGCGGAACTTGCACAAAGTTCCGTTCATCTGGTAGCGGAACTTGCCCTAAGTTCCAGCTGACTTCACCAGGAGCTTTTAAGCCTAAGCTGGAATGATCCCCCCCGCCCAATCCCCAGGCCATGACCGCCGCCAAAAGCGCGAACGGCAGGGCAAAGACCGTGTGGCTAAAGCGGATCAATTCCAAAAAATGACGCGTCTGACGCAGCATGGGGGGGTAGGAAAATAAAAAAGCGGATATCTGAGAAACCGCTATTCTAGGTTTATGTTAACCCGTGTTGAAGTGGCCTCATCAGGTTGGGCTGAACTGCCAAGGCTGTTGCCATATTTTAGAAGATTGCCCGCGCTGTCCCACCACTCTGACGAACGCTGTTGGGACTGCGCCGAAAATCGATTGGGAGATTGCCGTACTATTCGCGGCTGGTCCCAACCTACTGCTGGATTCTGCCAGCCAGCTATCAGTCGTTGAATCGGGCCTTTGGCCCTTTCATTTTTGGCATTCCGTAAACCTAGGGGGACGCTGCGCTTGCTACAATTCTAATATGCACGGCTGGAATAGGTTGGGCCGTTGGCCGACAGGATTTAAATACTGTTGACCCAGAATGTATGATTCCCCGTTGGCCTGGTAGAACTTGCTAGTCGGTGCCAACCCCCCTAACCGCGTTCATCAACGTTCTATTTCTTCTCCGTGCCGCTCATGATTTCCCTCCGTGGCTCAGTGATAAAATGCATGTAATCCCTGGCTGACGCGGCGGGCTGAGGTACTCACCCCTAACCGCTTTTCCCTGCCCCCTATCCCCTCGCCCCTGCCCCCTATCCCCTTGTCCCTTGCTGACGCGGCGGGCTTAGTCCCTGGCTGACGCGGCGGGCTGAGTTATCGGCTCATTGCCAATAGGCTGCGTTGGTTCAGATAGTCCGCTAGGACCTCGGCCATGGGGCGGCTGGTGTCGACCACGACATGCTCCACGCGGTTGCGGTAGCAAATTTCGGCCAAGTTATCCTGGAATTTGCGCAGGGCCTGCAAGTAGCCGCGGCGCAGTTCGTCCGGTTGGGTCAGGATTTCCTCGGTGATTTCCAGGCCGACGAACTTTACCATCCCCTCAAAGTCGAATTCCAGTTCGTCGTGATGCAATGTTTGAAAGAGGATCACTTCGTGCTTGTTGTAGCGCATTTGCTGCAGGGCGGATTCCAACCCGCTCAGATCCGTCAAAAAGTCGCTAAAGATCATGATAATTTGCCGCCGGCCCATGCGCCCGGTCAGCTCCGACAGGCATTCGGTCAGGCTGGTCTTTTCGACGGGTTGGATTTTATCCAGATGTTCTGTCATGCGCAGAATTTGCGACATGCTGTTACTGGGGGGAATGACGCCGCGGATTTGCGTGTCAAACGTGGCCAGCGCGACCTTGTCGCTTTGCTTGACAATGGAATACCCCAGCGAAACAAGCATCTTGGCGGCATAGGCCAGCTTTTGTTGTTCGTCGGCGCCGTAGCGCATCGACGCGCTCACGTCCAACAGCAGATGCGCGACAAAGTTGGTCTCCATCTCGTACTGTTTGATGAAGTACTTGTCGCGGGTAAAGTACACCCGCCAGTCGATATGCTTGGGATCGTCCCCCGGTGCGTACTCGCGATGACCGGCGAATTCCACCGCAAAACCGGCGAGCGGCGATTTGTGCGCGCCGGCCAGATTGCCCAGCACCAACTGCCGCGGCTCAAAATGCCGGTCGGCCACCTGGGCGAGAACGGCCGGATCGAGATAGCGATTAAGGAGGGACTGCATAGGGACCAATTAAGAATGAAGAATTATGAATGAAGAATGGGGGTGATGTAATGGTGTTAGTTAAATTTTCCTAAGCTCCTACGCATCCCTGCCACCCTGCTCCCCAGCGCCCTGCTTCGTGCTTGGATATGCTTATTACGTACCAGAAGGCAAGAACGAGTTTTGTCCCGCCACCCAGTTCGTCTCTAGCTTGCACGCTCCGCTGCGCGTCGCGGCTAACCATCTCCCGTCTCTCACCTCCCATCTCCACCCGACTCACGCCGCGGGGCGCTCGTACTTCTTATCCGCCGGGATTTTCTCTAATAGCATCTCGATCAGCTTTTCGCTATTGATCGACGCCGCCTGGGCCGCGTAATTGCACGCAATCCGGTGCCGCAGGGCCGGCTTGGCCACGGCCTGCACGTCACCCAAGGTCGCATGATAACGCCCGTACAAAATCGCCCGCGCCTTGGCCGCGGTGACAAGGGTTAGCACGCCGCGGGGTCCCGCCCCCCAGCCGGCCCATTTGTTGACAAAGTCCGGCGCTTCCGATTGGCCGGGGCGCGTGGCCCGGACCAACGCCCAGGCATAGCCCAGCACTTGATCACTGACCGGCACGCGGGTGACCAGTTTTTGAAGATCCAGAATTTCCTCGCCGGACAGGACAGGGCGAATTTCTCCCTGGCCGCCGCTAGTGACCCGGCGGGCAACGTCCCATTCCTCCGCCGCGCTGGGATAATCGACCTTGATATACAACAAAAAGCGGTCGAGCTGCGCCTCGGGCAGGGGATACGTCCCTTCCTGCTCGAGCGGGTTTTGCGTGGCCAGCACAAAAAACGGCGAGGGAAGCTTGTGCACCTGGCCCCCGGCGGAGATTTGCCGTTCTTGCATCGCCTCTAGCATGGCGGCCTGCGTCTTGGGCGGAGTGCGGTTGATTTCATCCGCCAGGATCAGATTGGCAAACAGGGGCCCGGGCAAAAATTTGTACGCCCGCTGCCCCGACTGCAGGTCTTCTTGGATCACTTCGGTTCCGGTGATGTCGCTGGGCATCAGATCGGGCGTGAACTGAATCCGCTTGAACGATAAATGCAGCGACTGCGCCAAGGAGCTAATGAGGAGCGTTTTGGCCAGACCGGGAACGCCCTCTAACAAGGCGTGGCCGCGGGCAAAGACGGCGACCAAGACCTGTTCGATGACATCCTGCTGGCCCACGATTACCTTGGACAATTCGTCCTTGATGGTGTTGTAAGCTTTTTCACATCTCTGCACGGCGGCGACATCGGCGGGGGGTATGGCAAGTTGGTCAGTCATGGGTGTTGGAAGTTGGAGGAATGGAGTTTGAAGTTTGGAGTAATAAAGGAATGACGGAGAATGGAGCAACGAGCTGTGTTGGAGTGATGTATTCCAATTCTTAATTCCTAATTTTTAATTCTTAATTGAATGAAACTATTCCACGTTCTCATAGTAGCGCCGCAAGCGTTCCTCGTAGCCGCGGGGAGCGGTTCCCTTGACATTGCCGCGAATGGCGTTGCGCAATTCCGGTGGAAGCTTGGCAAACCAGGCGTTTTCTTTGTTTTGCAGGGTGGCATTGGCCACATCGCGGGGCCCTTCGGTTGCGGTGCGGCTGTCTGCGGCCTTGGGCTTGGTCAATTGCAAATCACCCGGAGGCACCGCCGTATTCTGAGCTTCGCTCCCTCCTTTGGATGAGCCCCCCGCGCTGCCAGCGGCACTGGTCGGACCGCTACTAGCCTGTTGGCTATTTCCAGGTTGTGTCCCCGGCTGCGAACCCTGTTCCATGCCTTGACCTTGACCCATGCCTTGACCCTGCCCCATTCCCTGGCCCATGCCGCTGGCTGCCGCGGCCTGCGCGACGGCACTAGCCTGGGCGGTGGCCTGGGAACCGGCAATGGCGGCGGCCGTCGCCTGGGGGGAATTAGGCACAAAACCGGTCCCTAGCGGCGCAGAGCCTTGCCCCTGCCCCATGCCCTGGCCCATCCCTTGGCCTTGTCCCATGCCCTGCCCCATCCCTTGCCCCTGCCCCATTCCCTGACCTTCACCCATGCCCATACCTTGGCCTTGCCCCATGCCCTGCCCCATGCCTTGGCCTTCACCCATGCCCTGACCTTCACCTTGACCTTGGCCCATGCCAGAAGATTGGGGCTGACTGCCGGGTGCGGCCGCGGGTTCACCCCCGTTGATCGGTAGTTGAGAGGCGAGTTGCAATGCCTCGCGGATCGGCTGGTTGGCCACTTCGGCCTGGCCAGAAATTTGCTCGGCCCCTTGACCCGTGGCGGATTGCGCTTGCGCGAATTGGTTCTGGGCGTTGGCCAGTTGTGCGGCGGCGGCTAACTGCGCTGGTGTGGGAGCATTATTACCAGCGGGAGCACTCCCCATTGGTTGACCGCTCCCCATTGGTTGACCGCTCCCCATTGGTTGGCCGCTCCCCATTGGTTGGCCGCTCCCCATTGGTTGGCCGTTTGCTTCTTGGTTGGCGGCGTCACTGGCGGCTGACTCGCTTGCCGCGGATTCACTGGCGGCGGACTGTGTCGCGGCGGTTAATTGCTCGGCCGCTTTTACAATTTCGTCCCGGGCGGTTTGCTGCGTCTCGGCCAATTTGGCGAGGGATTCGGCAATTGCCTTGTCCCGTTCGATCCGCTGTTCGCGGGCGGCCAAATTTGCCGCGGCCCGCTCGATGGCCCGCTCTTTTGCAGCCGCATTCGCGGCGGCTTTTTCGGGAGTTGCGTGAGACTCGGCGGCGGCTTCCCGCGCTGCGGATTGAGCATCCTTTAAAGCCGCCCGCGCACCGGGATCCACATTGGCCGTTTGTTCAGCGGCACTCCCCAGGGGAGCAACCTGCTTTTGGGCATCGGTCGCTTGTTGCGCGGCCAACTGTTCCTTGGCAGTGGCGACATCCGCCGCGGCCTGATTCAGTTCCTGCGCGGTGGCTTGCTGCGCTGCTTGGGTTTGTGCGGCGTCACTCGCTTGCGCGGCTTGGGCCGCTTTTTGGGAATCCGCCTGAGCCTGGCCCAGCTTGGCCGCGGCTTGCGGAGCATCCTGGGACGCGGCGGCCTGCGCCGCGGCGGCCTGCTGGGTTACTTGATCCTGCGCGGCGACGTCCGCCTTGCCCGGTGGTTGCTTGGCGGCTTCGTTGGCGGCATCCCGCGCGGCGGCTTTGGCCAATTCCCCGGCTTTATTCAACGCGGCGTTGGCCTGTTCCCGCGCGGCGGCGGCGGCCGCGGGATTATTGCCCACGGTTTCTTTGGCGGCTTGCTGGCCGGCGGCCGCGGCATTGGCCAATTCCTGGGCAATGGGTTGCTGCGCGGCATCGGCACCGGCCGCTTTTGCTAGTTCGCCAGCTTGGTCGGCCGCGGCTTGTTGCGCGGTGGCGGCATCAAAAGGTGTGTCCGCCTTTCCCATAGCCAGGTCTTGTGCGGCTTGGTTGGCTCCCGCTTGGGCTTTTTGGGCTTGGGCGATTTTACGGGCCAGGTCGGCTTTTTGAGCCGCAGCGGGATGGCCAGCGGCGTTCTGCTGCGCGACCTGCGCCTGCGCGATGTGATCTGCCGCAGTGTCCAACTGCGCCAATCGATCCGCCAGTGATTCCGTCTGTTGGCTTTGCACGTTATCGACCGCGGCCTGGGCCTGGGCGACTTCGGCCAGTTGTCTGTCCGCCTCGGCGGAGAGCTGTTTGGCCGAGTTGGCGATCTCCTTGCGCAGTTCCGCCGCGGCCTGGGTGAGCTTTTCGGCGGCATTATTTGCGGCGGCGGCGGTCTTGGCGGCGGCCTGCTGGGCCGCCGAGTTATTTTTTGTTGCGGTATTGGCGTCAGTGGGATTGGCCTGATCCGTATTGTTTGCCATATCCGCGGCCTTAGCGGCGGTTTGGGCTTCCTTGAGCGCGGCGGCGGCTTCGGCCAGGGCGGGCTGGGCCGCGTCTAGGGTTTGCGCGGCGTTGGGGGCGGCAGCCTTGACGCCAGCGGCGGTTTTTTCGGCAATTTGTTGAATGTCATTTTGTTGACCAGCCAGGTCATTGGCCGCGTGCGGCGCCAGGCCGTCTTCCTTTGCGGAATCGGCCGCTTGATTGGCGATTTCCCGTTCGGCGGCGGCGGCCCGTTCGAGCGCCTCGGCGGCGCGGGCAAGTTCGCCAATCTCCACGCCCAATTGCGCGCGTTTGGTGTCATTGATCGCCGCGGCGATCTCCGCGGCGGCTCGCTCGAGCGCGTCATTGGCGGCTGCATTGGCCTGTTTGGCCTGGTTGTTTTGTTCAGCGGTGGCTGGTTGATCGGGCGCGGTGGCCTGGGCGGCGGCGGCTTTCTCGGCGGCGGCAAGGGCATCCTTCGCCGCTTCGGCCGCTTGCTCTAGTCTGGCATCGACCGGCGGCGGGACATCCGTCGCGGCGGCCGCAGCGGCCAGTTGCTCCGCCGCGCTTTGCAGTTCATCCTTTGCTTGGGCGGCGGCTTTTTGGAGGATATCTTTTTGCGCCGCTTTTTGTTGCTCGCGGGCGGCATTTACCTGATTTTTAGCGGACTCGAGCACTGCCAGTTGCCGGGCCAGGTCCTCCGCCGAGCGGTCCGTGCGATCGGCCTCAATCGCCGAACGTAACTGCTGTTCGATCTCCGCCAGATTGCCCAGGACTTTGCCCTGTTCCTGGTCGGCCAGGGGCTGGTTTGATTCCAAGAGTTTGGCCGCGCTTTCTAATGCGGCGGTTTTGGCCTGTTCGAGGTATGGCTCGGCGCTGGGAAGTTCGGCCAAAGCCTGGGTCAACTGGCCTAACTCTTTATGCAGTTCAAATTGTTCCTGGCTGAGCTTGCCCGCCACGTCGGGCTGATCGAGTTGGCTGTCCTTGGCCAGTTCGCGCAGCTTTTCTTGCTTTTCGATCATTTCGCGGACAAATTGCAGCATGGCCTCGCGATCGGTGCCAATCAACCCTTGGGTTTCCTGAATTTTATCGAGCAGAGCGCGCAGCCCCTTGAGGATGTGTTGTTCGCTTTTCTTGGCGGCGGGCCAAGCGGCGACTTGCAGATGCTGGATCGAGGCGTCAAATTCGACCCCCACCTGCCCCGCGCGGAGGATGCGTATGCCATCGGCCGCCCCCGCGCCAACGGCCCCTTCCCATTTACTGACGGTTGTCAGCAGATTGACAAGCGTGACAAACAGGTTGGAAACATCCCGCTGGTCCTGGATCAGCGCCAATTGCAGCGGAAGTCGCTGTTGGTCGGGCGCGGCTTCGGTTTTTTCAGTATTGTTCAGGGCGGTGGTTTCCAACTCGATTAAGCGTTTGACCTGCGCGGCGATCTCCGCCACTTTCAATCGTTTGGCCAAATTCTGGCGTTCCACCGCTAACCGCATCACAATGTCGCGGATTTTATCGCGGGCCTGCGTAAATTTGGTGGTGCGGGTGGCCGACGGCGTTTGGGAATTCAAGGCATCGGTCAGCAGTAGCACGACTTCCTGCATTTCGCTTTCAATCAGGCCGTCGATGTTCTCGCGCATCGAGCGGATGTCCTTGAACAAATCGAGCTTGGTCAGGCCGTTTTGTTCGAGTTGCTTGAGTTGAATGTCCAAGATTCCCCCCACCAATTCGCGGGCCATGGCCTTGGCCCGTTGTTGGGCTTCTTGCTTGGCCTTGACAGAACCAGGCGTCACTGCGGCGGAATTCTCCCCATTGGTCGCGGCTGCCGTGGCGGGAGAGTTTTTGGCCACAGGCGAGGTCTGTGCGGGCGCGATCTGTGGGGACGCAACGACGGCAGCCAATCCAGATAACAAGAAGAAAACTATCCGCGGGGTAATGCAGGCAAATTTAATATTCATGGGTTCCCTCCGGTTTGCACCTTTAAGATGGTGTCCAATAAGCGCGCGGCTCGTTCATCATATTCGGCTGAAGCGGCAAAGACGCCGCTCTCATCGGTAATCTGCAAATAAAGCGGATCGCTGGCGGCAACCTTGCCAGGCAGCGTGCCCCGATCGTCAATCGCCTCCATGACCAGCTTGACCTGATCCCCCACGTTGAGTTGATAAGGCGTCAAATCAAGTTCAAAAGCCCGCGCCAGGGGGAGGCTCTCGCGCGTTAGGGGAGGCGTAAACAAAGCCACTTCCAGCGGCTGCGGGTTGAGCGCGGGGTCGCTGGATTGGCTGGCGCCGGGGTCGGCAGCGGAAGTTGAATTTGAATTGGCAGTTTCCGGGGCGGACAGCGTGGGCGAGGCGGCGATCGCGGCGGTGATGTCGTTATCCGGCTCCCCCTGCGAGTCGGAGTTGGAGGACGTCGAGTCGGGGCGGCGATTGAAACCACCTATCGACGCGCCAAACCGGCTAGCGGCGGCGGCCACGGGCTGTTGCGCGGTACGCAGAATTTCCACCCGCAGGCGAATTTTTCCCAACCCATAATCATCCGTGGCCCGGTAATCCAACTGTGGTTTGGCCGTGGCCAGCCAATGCTGCGCCACCGCGGACATGGCCACGGTGGGAGGGCGGTCGGGCTTGATGCGGATCAGCCCCTCTAACTCGCCACTGGAGCTGAGCTCGTCCTCGTCCAACACGTCAATTTTGAATCGCACCACGTCATGAATTTCCGCCAAGGCATCCCCCGCGGCGGGACGATAGACCCATTTGGTTTTTTCCTCGTTCAGGGGCGTCAAGGAAACTTTCCGTTCGCTAGGGGCTGGTTTCGCGGCTGCTTCAGCGGCTGGCGCGCTGGCGGTCAGGCCATTTACGATTGGGGAGGAACTGTTCGCGGCGGAGTTAGTTGTCGGCGAGTTAGTTGTCGGCGAGTCGGTTCCCGCGTTTGCCCCATTGGATTTAGTTGGCGTTTCCAAAAGCGTCAACGTGGCCGATCGCAGCTTTTTATTTGTACAAGCCAGATTAATGGCCACGGAGGAACCCTCGACCACCGCGATTTGTCGCACGCCCGGGTCAATTGGCGGTTGCCCCCCCGCCTGGCGGACATATTCAGGGGCGGTCACCGCTAATTGCAGTTCCAAACTAGGGAGCGGGATCACACCGACCAGCGCGGGGTCGGTCTGCGCGTCACCCAGACTGATCTCGCACTGCACATCCTCTAGTAACTGCGGAATGATGGCCTCATACGTTTTGCCACTGGCGGAATTTTTAGCCTGGGATTCAATAGCATCATTCGTCTCCGCTGTCTTACTGGTTGAATGCCCGCTAGAAGAGGCTGTCGCCGCGCTGGGGACTAACTCGACATCGCGCGTCGCCGTGGGGGTCCGCAACACAATTTTTCCGCCCGGGGGAAGCTCCCCGGCGGCGGTCACGCGCACCACCAACGGTTGGGCATACGGACTGCGAATTTTTGCCGCTTCCGGCACGAGCGGGTCAACCGTGGTGGTGCCCACCTGCCAGCCGACAATTTGCGTCGCCGTGGGATAATACGCCCGGACAAAAGCCAAGCGTTGCAAGAAGGCCCACGCGTGCCCATGATATAAAAAAACCAGACCCCCCAATATGACAACCACCGCCGCCAGCCAGCCCGCCCGGCGGACAAATTCGCGCCGGTCCAAACCGGCAAAAATATTCAGCCCCTTGGCAAAATCCGCTACATAATCCACAACAGCATGCTGTAAATGGGTGGAGCCCCAATCCTTGGCCGGGGCGTCTTCAAATTGCAGTGCCGCAATTAAATCCGAATCGATTTGATGTTGCCGTTCGACAAACAGGGCCATTTCTTGGGTTGTTTCGGCCCGGCGCAAATGCGGGGCCAAGTACTTGCGATAGGCCCAAACGCTGGCGATGATTGCCACGCCCCAGGCGACAACTCGCTGCAACACCGTCAGGCGGAGAGAGTAATCCAACCAAAAGAAGACAAACAAGATACCTAAAATAGCCAACACAAACCCGCTCCAGCCGGTTCCCCAGCGGATCGCCTGTCGCTTTTGCGAAAGGGATTCGAGTTGGCGGCGAAGCTGTGCGAGTTGGGACATGGGAGGCAATTAAGAATTATGAATGAAGAATGAAGAATGGGGATTGAACGAGTTCGGTGGTTGATAAAAAAAGCGAATTCAGCAATACATTGGTTGAATGAAAAACAAACAACACTGAATAATTAATTCTTAATTTTTAATTCTTAATTACTAATTACCCCATCACGCCAGGTTAATCAGCTTACGCACCAGCCATTCCACGATCAGCCAGCCGATGACCAGTCCAAACGACAGCCAGGTGCTTCCGAGGGGAAATATCCGCTCATTTTTGACAAGCTCGGTCGGGGCAGTGATGGCATCCGCCAATTCATTTGCCGTGGTCAGGTCGAACATCTTGCCGCCGCTGGCTAGCGTGATTTCTTGTTCCAGGGCCTTGTTTCGCACGGCGCTGCGCCGCTCCGCCGACAAGCTGGTTACCTGAAAGCGGACTTCGTTGTACTCGCGGGTGATCGGATCCAGCACGCGAACGCGGTGCTCTCCTCCATTCGCCACGGGAAAGCGGGCCTCAAACACCCCGTCCCGTATCTGACTAATGCCTAGTGGCTGGTTGGTGGTTACGCCAGGAGTGCGGCTGGGGAGTAAAATTTCGCCCACGAGGCGTTTTTCCGCCAGTTTATCGCTGGCCAACGGTTCATAGTTGGCGTCGTAGGCCTCCACGGTGACGGTGACCTGCTCTTCCGCCTGATACGTGTCTCGGTCGGTCCGCACCACAAACCGCTTTTGCGAGCCGATGGCATGGCTCAAGCCCAGGCGATGAATCATCTGGCCCCAAAACTGCCGATAGTATGTCTCGCCAAATTTGCGCCGCAACCGCCAGGTCTCGTTAAAGCCGATGTAAATGACCTCCCCCTTGCCATAGGGACGCACGGCTATCAGCGGTTGCCGCGTTTTGCCATCGGCACAGAGGTCCGTCGGATGCTCCGCCAGCACAATCGCCTGCGGATGCGGCCGCAACACAGGCTGGTACCATGGCAGGCGTCCCAGGTTGGCCCAGGCTTTTTTATTCTCGGCCTCGGCGCTGCCCCCTAAGCGCATAAAATCAAACTGCAACGCCTGCGGCGTCAGTTGCAGGGTAAACTCGCGGTCGTCGCGCGGGCGGGACTGTTGCGGGTCGGGAATGACCGGCAGCATGTCCGCCAGCGGCGAATTCGCCAGTTGCCCCGGACCAAATCGCGGCCCGGCAATCACCACCAAGCCCCCCCCAAACTTGCTGACAAATTCCCGCGTCATTTCACAAAAGCGATCCGCCCCCTGCAGTCGCTGCGCCGGCATATCCCCCAAAAAAATCACGTCATTGGCAAAAAAGTCGCTCCGCTTGGGCGTGAGATTGGGCAAGAACAGCTCGTTGGTCTGACGGACCTTGGGATCGGCGGAATTCAAAAACGTGCGAAATCCGCGCAGGCCCACCAACTTGTCTCGGTGAAACACTTCCTTGATAAATCGCCATTCCCACGACGGCTCGTGCTCCACATACATCAACCGCAAAAAGTCGTCCCGAATGTTGACCTCGCGCTGGGCGGTGTTATTTTGCTTGACGATCTCGCCGGGGAGCGCCTCGAGCGTGGCGGTAAACTGGTAATGGCCGGTGTCATTGGGTTGAAATGAAAAACTTTCGCTTTGCAAGGCCCCCGCTAACGGAACTTCCCGCTGGCCAATGAGCAGTTCATCACCGCTGGTTGCCGGACGATCCGTCAGCGAACCAGCCGCGGCGTCCCCCGCGATCTTTTTGGCGGTCAGCTTGAGCGAGGCGGTCTGTTCATCCAAGCCGTTTTGACGAATGGTGACCGTCAGACTTTCGCTTTCCCCTTTTTTCATAACCAGGGGGGCCTGCAAATCCACGCTGACATCCACCGCCGATTCTGGCCCAATTCCAATGGTGTATATCGGCCGGCCCAGGCGACTGACGGGTGAGGACTGACTACCGACGGGGGGAATGCCCGCGTTTTGGCCAAAATCACTCACGACCACCACGCCCGCCAGTTGCTGGCTGCTATGCCTCAGAACCAGATCCTCTAGCCCCTGGCCCAGCGCGGTGACTTCCCCCCGGTTGGTGAGTTGCGCGGCCAGCTTGGCGGGATCGACCGCGGCGGCGTTATTATAATTGACGCTGTCGGTACTGGTATCGAGCGGGCGGACTCCATCGCCCGCCTCGAGCACAAAGGCCCGCAAACGGAATTTTTCTTGCAGCTTGGACCAGACGTTTTTATCGGCGGGCAAACTGAGTTGCGCCTTGACATAATCCAGCCGCGTGGGGAGCGTGGTGTCCTCGGCGGGGGGAGATGTTGTTGAATTTGCGTCCGTGGCATTTTGGTTATCGGCGGTCACGGGCGGATTTGTGTCAGACCCTTGTTTACTAGCGGAAGTTACCGGCGGACTTCCGTCCGTCGCACGCTTGTTCGTTGCCTGCCAACCGGTGGCCGCCGCCAGCTTTTCCCGGTCGACGTCGGAATAATCGTCCCGAATCGCCATGCTTTCCGTGCCGTCAAACAGCACCCATAACAGCGGTTGGGGGCGGTGGGTCATTTCTAGCCGAAGGACCGGTTCGGCCAAGAGCAAAATCAAAATGCACAACACAATCGCCCGGCCAATGGCCAAAAACCAGGGGAGCACGGTATGGCCGTGGGCCTTGGCCGTTTGCCAGCGCAGATAAAACGTAATGGCCAGGGCAATCGCGGCCAAGCAACCAAATAGCACCCACGTGGCCCCGGTGCCGCGCGCCCAGCCGGCGGCGAACGACGCACTGAGGTGGTCGATCGACTGGACTTGGTCCAGACCGAGCAGTTTTCCAAGGAGTTCCGTCCAGGACATGGGTTAACAATAAAAGTCAAAAGGAGTCGGCCAAATGAACAACATTTCTACGTCAACAACCGTCTTATGTCTTGCGGGTCAAGAGCGGCCAAGCCAAAAGCAGCATTTCCCCCAGCAAAAACAGCAGCACCGTCAGAGTGAGCCACCACCACAAACTTTGCCCCCAAACAAGCGCGCCGGACAAACTGACCGGCGTCCCCCGTTCCAGCCATTGAATGGCGACGGGAGGCTGGGCGGTAGCCGGACTTCCCGCTGAAGCCGCGCTGGTATCCTGTGCAGCCGGGTTATTAGCCTGCTCGATCCAATTATCAAAGCCGGCGCGTCCCAGATAACCAAGCGCGGATTCGTCGCTGGGGCCATTAACGGCAAACGGGATGCTGGTGGCGGGGGCATCAACCGCGGAATCAGGGGGCATCCCCCCGCCCGCGCCCCGTTGGGCGCGGACCGTATAAATGCCCCGGTTTGTGACATTGCGCACGATGACGCCGTACTCGTCAGGGCCAAAGGCCTCGATCGAAAGGGGCTCGGCCCGCGCGGCGTCATCGGCGGAGGAGCCGGGACGGAGGACCGAATACCGCATCAGGTTATCCTGCACCGGTACGCGAATACGTTCGATCTGGCTGAGGTTTTGCCGCGGCAGCGTGCCGTCGATTTTATCGCGCAGCATTCGGTCAAACACCACAAACACATCCGACAAGGCGAGCATGCTCCAGCGGGAAGAAAGCCCCGTACTAACAAAGGTGACCGTCCCCGCGCCGATGTTGCGTTCGACAATGAGGGGCAGGCCATTGGACAAGGTGGCTAAAGCGCGGGGAGCCTCGGCTGCCACGATTTTTTCCGGCGCGACAAGTTGCGCCGGGGTCAGCGCGGGGCGTTGCAGCCACGTTAGCCATCGCGGCTCGAGTATGGCGCGGCGGCGGCGGCCCGCTTCGCGCTCGGTCACTTCCGTGGCAGAGAGCGGGCCTTGCTTTTCCTTGGCCGATAATTTTGCTTCATTTTCCAAGATTTTTTGCAGTTCCTCTTGTTCGGAGGTGACTCGCTGAAGCTCTGACTTTTGCAGTTGTGCCAGGGTTTCGGTATCGAGCGCGGCCTCGGCCAGGCGAAACATCACCGGACTAACGCCGCTCATGCCGGGACTGGTAAAAAACCGCCGTTGATCGGCCTTGCTCATGTCGGGAAACTGAAAATAGGCATGCGCCAGCGAGTCGGGATTGATAGTAAACAGGTCGCGCGCGGAACTGATCTCTTCCGCGGGTTTGCCCACAAACTGGGGCTTGAGTGGCGCGGGCAAAATCCCCGCTCCTTCCAGCCACGCGGTTTCTTGCCACTGGACCGGATCAAAGTTTCCCCCCGCAACAATCACCAGCGGCCCTCCTTGCCGCACATATTCCCGTAAGAGCGGCACCGTGTCTCCCGGACTGGCAATCCCCGCCAACACCACCAAGCGGGCGGTTTGGAGCAGTTCTTGCGTCAATTCATCCGGGGAGAGATGCACCACCTTGATGAGTTGCGGCGACATGTCATTGGCGGAAAGCTTGGGTGCCAAGAGTCGCCGCAGGGGGTAGGTCTCGCCAAAGCGCTGCGCCCGGGGATCTTCATTACGACTGCCATATTGATCGATAAACAGCACGGGCAATTCCGAAACCACGGGAATAATCACATACCGTTGATCATCGGCGGCCAGGGCATCGGGGGTCAGAGCCACGCTGGCCCGCACATAGTCAATCTGCCCCGGCAGGCGGTCGGCGGCCTCAAATCGATAGCGGAACGCGACTTCCAATTCTTGTCCCGGATTAAGGTCTACCTTTTTGCTGTCGCGTACTTCGCCATCAATTGTTAATGAGACTTGCACATCGCCGCGCGGTTCTGGTCCATCATGCCGAATCCTAGCTAGAATGGTCGTCGGCGTCTGCACATCCGCAATGCCGTCCAGTACCTGCACATCCGCCACCCAGGTGTTGCTGGCTTGGCGCGGGGCGACATCCAGCACCACCATGCGTGGTTGCTGGCCGAGAGCGTCGGTGCCATTGGCGACATTGCCACTGGCGGTACTGCCGCTCAGTTGTGCGCCGTTGGAATTTGCCACACTCGCGGCTGATTCACCACCGCTCCCCAGCCATTCGCCCGCCAAACCCGCACTAGGCCAATTGCGCGCTTGATTATCGCTGACCAGCGCGATCAGCCGCGCGCTGGGGGGAAACTCCGACCCGCTAAACGTCGCCTGGGCCAGATCAACCGCCTGCGAGAGGCGTCCCGCGCGGTCGACCACTTCGATCCGATCAATCGCCTCCACCGCATCGGCGGCGTTGCGATAAGAGTCCCGCGTCGCCCCCGTGGCCGACCCACACAACGGAATCACCGCCACCACACTCTTTTCCGGCAAGGTTTCGATAAATTCCTTGGCTCGGGCCTTGGCTTCCTCCAGTACGCTTTTGCCCAAAGACTGTTGGTAACCCATGCTCAGGCTATTATCGATGACCAGGGCGACGTGCAGCGGTTGATTAGGAGCCAGGGAAGTGGCGGACTGTTGAAAGAAAGGCCGCGCCAGCGCCAGCCCAAACAGAGCCAGGGCCGCGCTGCGCAGGATCAGCAACAGAATATCGCGCAGGTGCAAAATCTTGCGGTTCCGCTGCAGGGCCTCGCGCAGAAAATCCATCGCCGCCCAATTGACCACCTTGAACCGGCGGCGATTGAGCAGGTGAATAATGACCGGTGCGGTGGCGGCAATCAGCCCCCCCAAGGCAAACCACGCGTATCCTGGCAAAAAACTTAGCATGGAGGATGAGGAGGGGAGGCTGGAGAAGTGGAGTTTGGAGGAGTGGAGAAATGGTTTTTGGTATTTGGAGTATGGTTTTTGGTAGGGGAACTTCCAACATTATGCGGGCCAAAGGCCCGACCTATTCCAGCCTAGGGCAAGCGCAGCGTCGCCCTGGGTTAAAGGAAAACAAAACGGAAGGGCCAACGGCCCGATTCATCCAGTTCGACCAACAAATTCAATTAACAGTTCCCTGGTTTTGGGGCTGAAGCCCGAACTAAAATACCCCTGCATCCTCGTTGACTCTGCGGCTTACTGAAATTTGGTATTTAGTGCTTGGCATTTGGTTTATTTTTCTCAAATGTATTAATTTGTAATTCGTAATGGCCTTGTTGAATATTACCACTAATTGTGCTTGCACACACCAAAAATTGCCACGCTAGCACAAGATGTAGTATGAAAAATCGAATTAGTCAACAAGGCCATTCGTAATTCGAAATTTGTAGTTAACTTCAATTTCCCTTTTGAAACTGACTGATTTTGCCATCTTGCAAGATGGGCAAGTACCGGTTGGGAATGGCCAAGATAAAACACGCCACGCTGGTCCCGTACAGTTCACCGGGCTTGCCACCAATGCGGGATTCTCCCTGCCGGCCACGATCCTGCCATTTGCCATCGTCATCTCGCCCCGGCTCATGCACTTGGGCGGCGACCAATTGATCCCGCAAGATCGGATACCCCTCGCGCCAATGTTGCCCCCCGACCTGATACAGAGCCTGGCCCACGTAATACAGCGTGTAAGAGTCAAACGGCATGACGCCATCGCGACTTTCGGGGCGGTTGGAACGTTTGATCGCGGAGTTGACAAATTCCATGCTCTTAAAAATGCGCCAATCGTCATATTGGCCAAATTCTTGGAGGCAAACCACGCCGCAGGCCGCCATTGCGATTGTCCCCTGCCCACCCTGATTGTAAGTAAACTGCCCCGGCAAGGTCCGTTCTTCGTTTTCGTTACCCTGGCGGTTCTGAGGGGTATAATGCGCGCGGACGCAGGAAATCGCCTGCCGCACGGTGTCGGGCGAGACCTCAAACCCACTGTCCATCGCGCTCCGCAGCGCCTTGGCCTGCATCACCACCAAACTTAGGTCATGCCCCCGGTCCTGACGCTTGGCAATGTAGTCCCATCCCCCGTCGCCACACTGGGTATTGGCAATCAGCCGCAACGCCCGCTCCAGCACGGGACCAATCCGCTGATCGTTGGAGATGCCATACGCCTGGCCCAACACAAAGCACGCCAATCCATGGTTATACATGTCGCGCTGGGGGTTGCTGGCGTTGAGCAGGCCGGAAGGCTTGGCATGTTTGATGACATAATTGAGTGCTCGTTCGACGTTGGGGCCGTACTTTCCGCGGCCCGGGGCGTGCCCCGCCGCCATAAAGGCCAATGCCCCCATACTGACCAGGCCGACATCGTTGGATTCCCAGTTCCCCTCCGCCCCTTGATTGCGCGCCAGCCACGCCAGCCCCCGCTCAAGAGCGGCCTCGCTGTCGGGTGTGATTTCCCATTCCCCCCCTACAAAGGGGGTACCGGAAAATGCGCCGCCGACATTCGCGTCCTGGCCATAGGCCAATTCAGGCAAAGAGACCGCCACAATAAATAAAAAACCAAGCTGAATCGTTAGACAAATGAACTGGAAAAAACCCGCAAATCTGCGCGGCACATGCAATTGAAGGGGCATATGAAATTTAGGGAGCACTTGAAATGTAGGGAGCATAACCAAAGTATTTAGCAAAGGTACTGGCATAAAATCAAGCGCGGATTAGCACGGTGTTTTTACAAAAGGGAAAAAAATACAGCGTAGGCGTGGATTGCCACAGAAACGGGGCTGTGCGCCCGTATGCTAACAACACCTAATAATCCCGCCCGACTGCGGCATGTCAATCATTTATGACTTGATCGATCATCAGGTTACATAAGGGAGGGAAATTTCCCCGCCGTTAGCAGAGACTAAAATTTTATTTTGGTTCAGATTGTGGAAATTTCAAGATTATCCCCGCCGTAACCCGCCAAATGCGGCATTTCCTTGAGCGAATTTCGCAGCCAAGCATTGGCAAATTGGCCCGGGGGATCGTATTTTTTGGCGATTGCCACAAATTCCGACCAACGAGGATAAAGCTGGCTCAGCGTGACCGCGGGAAGGGGACAGTATTTCCCCCAGTGCGGTCGCCCCGCGTATAACTCGTACAGGGCTGTGGCCCAGATTCTGGCAAATTCAAAGTACCCTGCCCGTCGCTCCGGCAATTCATAGCTAATTAAACTGATCGCGTAATACGGTTCGGTACCGGCGGCCATCGAGATCAGCGTGTCATCCGGCAACACTTTGCGAACGCAAATCACATAATGCTGAAAATACGTCCCCGCCGCTGCTTCAACTTCGCTTGTCATGACGTCGCAGACGGGATTTTCGGACCAACATGCCGGGGCGCTGGCTTGCTCACCACTGAATCGCTTTAGCAACCAGATCGTGACATCCAGCGCGGCGCGCAGATCCCCGCGAGTGACAAAAATCTCGGTCTCGATATGGCGGTACAGTTCGTGTTCCATGATCAACTGCCGATCGGCCCGATCCACCACGCGCCAGTTTTGCGGCAGCAAGCAAGGCATCACCGCGCGAAAAAACCAATAATTGCAAAACTGCGGCAAATAGCGCCGCCCGCAAGCCATGAGCATCCAATGAAAGATTCGGTCCATTCCCACCGACCAAAACAGCCGATACAGCGGCGCGGACCAGGAGCGCGGCAACGTCGATTCCCGTCGTTGCTGGGCAAAAAAATCCCAGCGATACGGAACCATGTAAAATTGTTGCAGCGGATACTCCGCTTCCTGGGCGAGAACCTGCTCCAGATCGGTATAGCGGTAAAAGAACTCTTCGACCTGGAATTGGCGGCGGATGGGAAGTTTGATCGCGACAATCACCCCCAAGAGGCCCAAAGCGCAGCGCGCGGCCCGTAATTCGCGCGGGTCCGACACCGTGCGAATGACCGGTTGGCCGGTTATGGCGTCAAACCCGGCGATCCGCACTTCCAGGGCATAATGCGACAGACTATGCCGCCCCGAACCATGCGTACCGGTGGACATGGCTCCCGCCAGGGCTTGCTCGGTGATAAGGCCCAGGGCGGGGAGCATCCAATCTCCCGCCGCCGCCAGCTTTTCCAGGATGTGTTTTATCTGGCAGCCAGCTCCCACCCAGGCCGTCGGCTGGGTCACACTGTCATTCCGGGTCATACTGTCATTCTGGGTCACACTGGCTTCTACTGTTACCTGATCCAAGTGCCGCAAATCCAGCAAGACCTCGCTGGATTCGATAAGGGGACTCCACGCATGAGTCCGTCCCACCACGCGAAAGCGGGATTGGGCGTGGCGGGCCATGATTTCCAGCAACTCCGCCTCGGACCGGGGGGCATACACACTTTGGGGTGTAAAGCTGACATTCGCGCCAAAATTGGTGACCCTAGCGGTAGTGGTCATATCGTCCCTCTGTGATCAACTGGGTTGGTTAGTGAGAAAGAATATAAACAGGCCAAAGATACCTCACTTGCCTCGATAGTTATAACGCGAATTTTCACCTTTGGCGAATAAAAAAAGCCACTCGCGGCATTACCCGCGAATGGCTTGATTGGTTTAAAATGCACAATTCCGCGCTACTTACCCCGGGGTTAAAAGGTGGGACTGTGCCGACGGTCGCCTTGCAAAATCGCCGAATTCTTAGTGGCTTGTCACCACCCTACGGCACCTGTTTTCTGCTCATTCAAGTTTCACGGCAGCGCTCCACTCTGCGTCGCGGCTACCTTCGCGAACCCGCGTCCAGCAGACCGTCTCCCGCAAACCGCCGATACCATCGGCGGCTTTGTCAGATACGGGCTAAAGCCTTCGTCCCTGTTCCCCATCCCCCGTTCCCTCGACCCTAACCCCTCACCCCGCTTACTTAAAGTTATACTGCGGGTTGCGGGAGTCAAAGTCCGCGTCTGTCAGGCCGGTATTCAACTGCAAGTTCAAGTACGTATATTCCTCCATCAGGACCGGTTGGCCCCCTTGCTTTTCCGGCCAATCGTAGGCCTCATAGCGGATCGGCACATTCAATTCGTTATCCACGTAAATCCGCGCCACATGAAACAAAAAGTTCTTGCGCGGCACCGGATGCACCACCTGCATCATCGTGCATTCGCGGCCGTTAATCTTGGCCTGCGACATGTTCACTTCACATTCGCCAAACTGGCGGTCGTTTTCCGCCACTTCGATCAACCGCCGCGTCAGGTTGTACAGGCCCAGCTCGGTAATGGGATAACGGTTGTCCTTCATGGCGAGCGCCGAATTCGGCTTGAGCGATACCATCCCAAACCGCGCGGCCAAACCCTTCCCCTCGTGGGCCAGCAAATTGCCATCATTCGCGCCATGGACGTAGATCACTTCGCGACCCTTGACCGCGTCCGGCTTTAAAAAGCTCATGTATACGCTGAACGGCTCTTGCCGCACTTTGGTGTACATATACTCGGCGTCTAACAACTTGCCATCGATCCGCTCGCGCTTGACCAGCGTGCAAGTGTAGTCCTTGATATCTTCCTTGATGTGCTTCATCCCCTTGTAGGCAATTTCCAGGCACGGATCCAGCGGGTGGGCCTGATTTGCCGCGGGCTGGGCGGGTACTGGCTGTTGTGTCGGGGGAAGGGGGGTGGTTTGACCGCTGACGATCGCGGGAAAGAGCAGGGCCGCCGCCAGGCAGCCTCCGCCCAGACTCGCCAGGCTAAATACACGTGAAATCCAAGAACAACGCATTTTTCTACTCCTTTTAAAGTTGTGCCAAGTATGTTGCGTGGGGGGGTGGGGAATTCAATCCATCGAATTCAAAGTTTACCTAACAACTCAACAATGCCAGCGGGACGATATTACATTAAGGTCACTCTTATGTTACTTTCCGCTTTCTGTGCAAGTCAAATGCCAAATTTGCAAACCAAAGGCAAAAACATCTCGCAAACATCCCAAACCACCCAAGCTGCCAAATAGCTGAATAATTCGCACAGCTTAGCAAAAGTGGGTAATTTTGGTTAAAGTCTGTAATCTTTATCGCCCCGCCGACTGCGTAATAATTACAAAGGTTTGCCAACTCCTTTGACATTTGACATTTTACGGACAACCACCAATTCCATGGCATTTACTAATTCCATTGATCAACTTGATCCAAAGGTGCGGATAGAGACGATTGTTTCCGCCCCGTTTGACCAAAATTGCTACCTGATCTGGGTGGCGGGTCAATCTGAATGTGTCGTCGTCGATCCCGGCCTGCAACCGCAACTGATTATCACGGCGATAAAAAAAGCGTCCCTGACGCCCGTCGCGATCTTGCTGACGCATGGACATGCCGATCATATCGCCGGCAATGGTGCGCTCAAGGCTGCCTGGCCCACGTGCCCGCTGGTGATTGGTGCCGACGATGCGGAAAAGCTTACCAATCCCCAGCTGAACCTGTCAGCGTTGTTTGGGATGCCAGTGGTTAGCCCCCCCGCCGACCGGTTGCTACGCGGGGGGGATGTGGCGGAGTATGGCGGGCTGGCCTGGGACGTGCGCGAAGTTCCCGGTCACAGTCGGGGGCATGTGGTGTTTATTAGCCAGGGGCTGAATCCACCGCTGGTGATTGGCGGCGACGTGCTGTTCGCCGGCTCGATTGGGCGGACGGACTTTCCTGACGGGGACCACGAGTTGCTGTTGCGCGGCATTCGGACCCACCTGTGGCCGCTGCCGGACGAGAGCATCGTCCTCCCGGGCCACGGCCCCGCAACCACAATCGGCGAGGAAAAACGCAATAACCCGTGGCTAGGGTGAAAGTAGTAGGCATCGTCCCGATGCCGTAATCAGAAAGTAGCAGTCCCCGTCCCGATGCCGTAAACAAAAAGTAGCAGAAACCATCCCGATGCCGTAAACAAAAAGTAGCAGAAACCATCCCGATGCCGCAAAAGAAAGTAGTAGGCATCGTCCCGATGCCGTAAACAAAAGTAAATCTGCTAGCAATCGTAGTTAGTAGCATGCGACTGTTATCTGCAAGCACCTTTTTGATTGACTCAACAATCACACATAATTATGATCTGCTTGCTTAAATTTCACTGGTCTGTAATCCATTCCGATATGCGAGGGGCCGATGAGTGGCAAATTCTGGCTTACTTTCTTGATCTGCGTGTTCCCAGGTACGCCGCTCCTGGCGGATGACCTATGGATTGGCAAGCGGGTATTTTGGCGCGATGATGCTATCGCAAAGATCGGAAACCAAGTTTTCGATGTTACTTTAATCCCTTATCCCGCCACTGTTGAACATGTTAACGGCGAATGGCTGTGGCTGGAGCGGGCCTGGGTGCGGAAGAAGGATGTGATGGATGTGATTGGAGCATTTTCAATGGCAAACACTCGAATCTCGATTAACTATGCTCCCGCAGAGGCTTTGCGTATTCGAGCAGCAACGTGGATTGCATGGGGTAATTACGATAAAGCTTATTCTGACATTCAACTAGCAATCCTACACCATCCAAAAGATGCGTTTAACTACCTTTACCGGGGAAACCTCAACTTTGAACGTAAAGATTATAATAAAGCCATAACGGACTATGACATAGCTATCGGAATCAATCCAGACTTATCCAAGGCTTACCGAGATCGAGGATTTGCCAAGAACATGCTACAGGATTATGCTGGTGCGTTACGGGATCTTAATGAGGCAATCCGACTTGATTCAAAAGATTATTTATCGTATTTTAATAGAGGATATGTACATGATGATATGGGAAACCACGATAGAGCGATCAAAGATTTTGATAACGCTATACAATTACATCCATACTATTATCTATCCTTTTACAATCGTGGCATTTCAAAGCAATCCAAACAAGAACTTAATGCTGCTATCAAAGATTACGATGTAGCTATTCGACTTAACCCAAAATATGCCCCCGCGTACAATAACCGCGGTCAAGCCAAAATGCTTCAAACCGACTTTCATGGCGCAATTCAAGATTTCGATGCTTCAATTCAATTAGAACCGTCTAATGCTAATATTTATATAATTCGCAGCTATGCTTTCACTCAGATAAAGCACTACGATGAGGCCATACGCGATGCCAATAAAGCAATCCGAATCGATCCTTCGCTCAGCCTAGCATTCGAATACCGTGCAGGGTCAAAACTTTACATAAATGACTATAGTGGCTCAATTCAGGATTATTGCGAAGTAATTAAACGCGATCCTAAAGATAGTAAAGCTTGTTATAGACTAGGCATAGCCTATCACTGCAATCGTGATTATGTCAGTGCTCTTAATAACTTTAATAAATCCATCAATTTAGATGCCAACTCAGTTATGCCATCCGCTTGTAAATCCTTTCTCCTGGCCACCTGTCCCCAACCAGAATTTCGCGATGGTCCTTTAGCATTAGAATTAGCGGAGTCAGCTCTGAAGCAGGCGAATAAGGATGGTTATGCCCTGAATGCCAAAGCATGCGCACTAGCACTCTTGGGCAAGTATGACGAGGCGATAACGTGCCAAGAATTGGCCAAGCTGGACAACGATTGGAGAAGCGACGAATTGCCAAGTGGTGGCAAACTTGCTGAGGAACGTATCGCGGCTTGGAAATCTAAAAAATTATGGCTGAGTGAACCACCCGCGCGGGATAAAAAGTAAAATAAGGTTGCTGCGAGTATTTGCCTAAACCTATCGGTTAATAAAATTAAAAGAACCAACATGAACAAGCTCCACGGCGCCCAGTTCCCAATTTTCCCAGCGGGCAATTGCTGATTTACCAGGATAGCGGCTTACGCTTTACAATTTCTACCGCGTCCGGTCGCCGCGCGGAACGGCTAAACGGCAGGGAGGGGGTGAAGAATGAAGAATTGGCAATTGTGGTGTGGGGCGGGTTGCTATAAAGATGGCGCTCCTCCGGAGCAGCGTGGGTGTTGCTCGTTACCCATCACCTTCGTCTCTGCCCGTTCGGCGACGGAGTCGCCTCCTACATTTTTCCCGCGATACGCGTCTGTTGCCGCTAATTCCGCCGATGCCAGCGGCGGCTTTGGGTGCGTCGTGGCAAAATTATCATTTCCATAAACCAAATACCATAAACCAAATACCAGTCGCTCGCGCTTCGCTGCGCGGCGCGGCTAAACATAATACGGCACCGGGACGCGCTTCGCTACGCGGCGCGGCTAAACGTAGTCCGGCACCGGGACACGCTGCGCGGCGCGGCTAAACGTAATACGGCATCGGGACGCGCTTCGCTACGCGGCGCGGCTAAACGTAATACGGCACCGGGACGGTGCCTACTACTATCCGGCCCATTGCCGCCAAAAGTACCAAGCCGTCAGCACGCTGCCGATCAGCACAATCAAGCGCCGCAGCAAATGCTTGTCCAGCAAGCGACCGTAATGCGCGCCAAAGTAACCCCCGGCCACCCCCGCCAGGACCATCGGCAGCGCGCGGGGCCAATTGATGATCTCTCCTTGTCCGGGGACGGGAAAACTATCTTGCCACAAAAATAGCGCGAGCGCGACGGCGTTAATCAGCGTCGCCAGCACCGTCTTGACCGCGTTCATGCCATGGATGTCGGTCATGCCCAAGAGGCCCAGCGAACTGAGCATGAGGATGCCGATCCCCGCGCCAAAATATCCGCCGTACAGGCCAATCGCCGTTTGAAAAAGCAGAATCGCCCCCAGGCGGCGGTTGCTTGCCGGGACGACATGTGCATCACCGGCATTTGCCAGGCCGCTAGAGCGTAAAATCCGCGGCTGCAGGGCAAACAGCAGCGTGGCCAAGAGTATCAGCCACGGTATCAATTTTTGAAAAGTTTCCGGCCGCCCCCACAGCAGCAACAACGTCCCCGCCACACTCCCCAGCAGACTGGGCCAAAATAGCCACTTTAGCCAATGCCCATAGTGCGAAAGTTCCCGCCGATACGCCCAAGCGGAGGCAAACGACCCGGGGCAGAGGGCGATGGTGCTGGTGACATTGGCGGCGACTTCGTTCCCGGCCCCTAGCGACCACACAAGCGCGGGAAAAGTGAGAAACGTCCCGCCGCCAGCGATAGAATTCATGGCCCCGGCCAACGCCGCCGCGCCCATCAGCACCACTAGTTCGGCAATGGTCGGCACGCGCGGGAAATTCCTCAAAAGCTAGCACAAGAACAAAATACCCATCAACGATTCCGCTAGCACGGAGGTCGGGAGGATGTGCAACCAGGTTCAATGGCCATCGGATGAAGGCAAAAACCGTGGGCGCTCGCCCAGCGGCTGATGTGATCAACTCAAATTGACAGCTTTTCCAAAACATTAGGATAAATGGGCATCGCGGTCGCGTTAAGGCGTCTTTTGAATCCAAACCAGATTTCTCTATGGCGGCTGGGGGCAATTTGCTACGATTTGGCGGATTTTTTAGCCTGAATCGTTCCCGCGGAATTTTTACGCTGATTTATTGAATGTCATCCGTCATGCTGCCTTACCTCCCCAGCCCATACAGTCGCCGGACCGCGCAAGCAGTTAGCCTGGCAAGCTTGAACATCCGCCCCGCGCTTTTGTTCTGTCTGATTCTGTTAATTGCTCTGGCGCGTAGCGCACGCGCCGACGAGCGCGATTACCCCGATATACCCGCGAATCTGTTTCAAAATAATATTGACCGCCGCGAACGCCAGGGGGTCTTTTCCCAGCCGATTGATGATCGCGCCTTAAATCCAGCGGGGCTGAACCTGCCCGAGCCAAGTCCTCCGCCTATCGGAAGTGAACATTTCGCCGCTAACAAGGCTCCCGCCGCCACGACTGTCAATCCTCCACCGGCCGAACACCCGGTCGATCCCGCGGAGAAATCGGTCGCCTGGTTGCAGCCCTATGCCCGCAGTTGGCAATCCGATGCGACTTTACGGAGTGTCTGCTTTGTCAACACACGACAAGGCTGGGCCGTGGGAGACCAAGGCGCAATTTGGGCGACGACCGATGGGGGCCGGACCTGGCAACCACAGGACTCCCGCGTGTTTGCCACATTAACCGCGGTCAGCTTTGTCGATGAGCAGCATGGTTGGATCGGCGGCGTGGTGTGCCATCCCGCGGCGGACGCCACCAGCGCGGTGATCTTACGCACGGTGGATGGTGGCCAAAATTGGATTCTTGACCAACATCAGCAACTCCCCGGGATCCGTCAACTGAGGTTTTTTAATCATCAGGTTGGTTGGTGCGCGGGGCAATTTTCGACGATCTTTGGGACAAATATTTTCATCACGGAAAATGGGGGGCGCGATTGGCAACCGGTTGTTAATAAGCAACAGTCCGATATCCTGGCCGCACTGGCCACTGATCAGCAAGTTGCCATCTCTCTTGCCAATAGCAACACTAGCGGACCTACCGCCATGACAAAGCGGTTACGCTTTACCTTGGCTAGCCAGCGCGGCATCCAAAGCGGAAGTTTGGCCGAATGGTCCTCCATTGCCACTCCCTTTGATGGGTTGCGAGGTCCACGAGCCATGGCACATGACGAGTCGGGAAACACCTGGCTGGTTGGCCAAGGGGGGCTTATTCTGCAAAACACGGCGGAAAACAGCGACTGGACAAAGCCGGGCCAACTGCCTGATTCGGCAGAATTACAGTGGTGTGACTGGCAGGCCGTGGCGTGTCGCGGGCCAAAAATCTGGATCGCGGGCACCACCGGGGGACGCATTTTACATAGCAAGGACGCTGGCCAAACCTGGCAATGGCAGAAAATCCCCACCACGTTGCCAATCTTTGATCTGCACTTTCGCGACGAACGGCATGGCTGGGGAGTGGGGGGATTGGGTCAAATTATCCTTACCAGCGATGGGGGCCAAACCTGGGAAACCGTCCAGGGCGCCAATCGCCGCGCGGGGGTGCTGATTGTCGTCAATGAGCCAAGCCAAATCCCCTGGGAATTGATCGCCCAGTTAAGCGGCGCGCAAGGTTTTCGCACCGTGGTAGATGTGTTGAATCGACGTGATGTCGAAGTTCCCTCCCCCGCCATCGAACGACAAGCGATTCGCGTGCGGGCCGCGCTAGCCAGCTTGGGCGCCACGTTGGCGGAACCTGAGTGGCGGTTTCCGCTGCGGCAACCGGGAATTGATTGGCCTAGCGAACGCCTGAATCAAATTTGGGGGCAATCCGCCGGTACCACGTCACAACTAGCGCTCAAAAATTTCTGGCGGAACACTTTACTTACCTGGCAACCGGCGGCGGTCCTAGTGCCTCAGCCGGGACCTGACGCCCCCGCTCAAGATGTGTTGCTGCATGCCAGTTGCTTGGAATATTGGCAAGCGACCGGTTCCAGCGGTGCAGACCCATCCCCCCCCTTATGGTCCTTTCAACCAACCGCGCAACCCCATGCCGGAGGATTGTCTTGCCAGCAGCCGGTCCCACGGACGCCGATAACATTGGAGGAATGGGCACTTCCGGCGCGGGCCATGGCACGGGGGGTTGCTCAAGTTGGCCTGCGCGGTTCACTGAGGTCTCCTCAGGAATTACCCGCTGGCTGGTCTTGGCACTGGCAAGCGGGTACAAGCCCGCCGACGAACCCTAACGCACAAATTCTTAGTCACAGCGAACATCCGGCAGACTCTCCCACACGTCGAATGCTGGTACAAAATGACACGCCAGGATTTTCCCCGACGGAAACCATAGCCAGTGGGCGGCGACGGGTTTGGCAAAAAATGCTAGTGCAGGGAAAATTAACAAAATCCGCCAACTGGTTGCCCATGCTGGATGAGTTTACGCGTGGCAGTTCCCCTGAAGTCGCCGCCGACACCTTGCTAAATTTGTCCAGGGAATGTGAAAAAATTGGTCGCCTGGATTTGGCGGGATTAATCCAACAACACTTATGGCAAAAATATCCCTTGACCACCGCCACTGGTCAAATTTGGTTGGCGGAATTGCGTCAGCTTTCCAGTTGTGAATTGCAACATTGGCAAAAACGCGGGGCCACCCCGGAACAGGGGGGAACGGCTGCGCCAGGGTCAAACACCCACCGCGCCCGACTGCAAAAAGTCAATGAAATACTTTGGCGGCATCACCCGCAATTGGCTTGCCCCCCTGAAATCCAATTTTTATATCACTCCTGGCATGAAGAACATCCTCAGGAACCGGGTGCCACAACGCCACCTTTGGGCTTAAAAATCCTAAGCAAGCCTCCCTACCACAGCCGCTTTTCCGATGATTGGCAGGAAGTTATCAATGCCGAATTGCGGGACACCGCAGGCAGACGTGCCCCCAAAGCTCACTGGGGTTGTCGGGCTGTTACCATAAAGCCATACCTGGATGGCATTTGCGATGACGAAACCTGGCAGAAAACGGACGCTATCTCGCTTCGCGGTGGAGAATTAGATAGCGATTTACCCCCCACCACAACACGCTGGGCGTATGACGCCGAGTATCTATATTTAGCGGCGGAATGTCAGACCCACGACCCGGAAAACCAGCCCGAGATCGCCAAAACTCGTTCCCGGGACCCCGATTTGACTGCTCAAGAACGGATCGAGTGGTATTTGGACCTGGATCGCGATAGGAATACTTGGTTTCATTTCGAGTGCGATTCCACAGGCAAGGTAAGTGAAGATTGCACGGGGGATGAACGCTGGAACCCCGAGTATTTTGTGGCGGCCAAGCGTTCCGAGACGGGTTGGAGCGTGGAAATGGCCATTCCCTTGCGGGAGTTAACCGCTAGCAACGAACTGTTGGGGCAATCTTGGATTGTCCAGGTGAATCGCATCTGGCCCCGGCAGGGGTTACAATCACTCCGGGGAACCCCCTCGACTCAAGCCCACCCCGTCGATTGGGGAACCTTGCGATTTGTCCCATAAAGATGAAAAAGAATTTGCGGACAAGTTTTTACCCATGCTACAACAATTCACCTATAATCTTCTGGCATATAGACTTAAGAAACTAAACAATAAGCCAATAACGGCTTTTATGGTGATTTTAAAAGCACTTTTTGGGGGGATTCGCCAATACAGAATGCCCCGTCGGCGAATATAATAATGGGAACTTTTCTGAGTCCGTAGGCTTCTCTAACGTATCTGTAGCTAGCAGCGAATGGATCACAGGCACGGGCCATGTCATGGATTCGTCGAAACAATTATCGCTTTCACAAACTCCTCCCCCGCTAACCACGGAGTTAGACGGTACGCCCAGGGCGCAGACTGATAAAGAATCAACACCGGGTAATTCGCCCTCGGCTCTACGTGTGAAAAGTCCTGCGGCAGCGGTTTATGACAGTACGGACAACGGCACGGTGATCATGCCGCGGCCACGTTTGCTGGATAACGAGACCCTGCCTTATATCAAAGAACTTGACCCATTACGCCAGGATTTGTCGCTGGTCAACGATTCCGCCAGGCTCAACAGTCTTACCGCCAAAAGCGATTCCGGCAAAAGCGACTCAGGACAAAAGTTTGTGGCGGGAAGTTCCGCCCGGGCACTCGCGCCGCTGACTCCGGAGGAAGAGGCGGAACTGGTCAATCAGCAGACGGTCATCTCTGTCAATCCACTGGAAGAAGCGCCGCAGATCGGTAGTTTGACCTCGCGGGAGATGGGTAAGCTGCTGGCCGGGCAAACACTGGGCCATTATGCTCTGCGGGAATTCGTGGGCGGAGGGGGTATGGGGGCGGTGTTTCGCGCGCTCGACACCATGCTCAACCGCATTGTCGCTGTCAAAGTGCTAGCGCCGAATCAATCGCGGGACGAAGAAACCCTGCGCCGCTTTCAAAATGAAGCCCAATCCGCAGCGCGGCTGGACCACGAAAACATCGGCCGGGTGTACAACTTTGGCCATGATCGGGGTTGGCATTTTATTGTGTTTGAGTTTATTGAGGGGGTCAATTTGCGGGAGTTGGTGGAGCAGCAGGGGCCGCTGTCGATCCCCGACACGCTGTTGTACATGCTGCAATTGTCCGAGGCCCTCGCCCATGCCAGCGGCCGCGAAGTCGTACATCGGGACATTAAACCCTCTAACATCATCGTTACGCCGGAGCAAAAGGCCAAGTTGGTGGATATGGGCTTGGCCCGTTTGCACCAGGTCGACCAACAACAAGAAGACCTAACCGCCAGCGGCGTGACCCTGGGGACGTTTGACTATATTTCGCCCGAGCAGGCCCGCGACCCGCGCGTGGCCGATGTCCGCAGCGACCTTTATTCGCTGGGCTGCACGCTGTACTTTATGCTCAGCGGAGCGGCTCCCTTTTCCAGCGGAACCGTGCTGCAAAAGCTGCTCAAGCACCAGTCCGAGGATCCCACCGATCCCCGCACCCTGCGGCCGGAATTGCCCGCGGATTTGATAAAAATCCTGCGTAAGTTGATGGCCAAATCACCCGAAGCGCGGTATCAAACCGCGACCCAGTTAACGCAGGATTTACGTGTTTTGGCGGAGGAACTGGGCCTTTTGCCGCATCGGGCGGGATTGTCCACGGTCTGGTCTCCCCCGGTTAAGGTGGCTCCCCCGTGGTGGTATTACCATTTACCCTGGATCGCCCCCGTGGTGTTGTCGCTGATCATTGGCTGGATTTTATATACGTGGGATCAGGTGTATGCCAAAGATTATCAACCGCAATTGATCTCGGCTCAACATCCCGGCACGCGCGCCACGACTGCCACAAAGCCCCTCCCTTCGGCGACGAACAGCGGTGTTCCCAAGGGCCAAAGCTCTCCCGCGGCACCAGCGGACCAAGCATTTTTTAATCCCAAATTACCAGCGCAGAGTCAAAACTTTGCGTTAGACGATAAATCGCCCCCAGCGACAAACTCTCAGCCGACATTTCCAGAACTGGCCCTAGCACCGGAAGGCGCCGCGCTCCCGCCAGCCGCCCGTCAAAATGACAAAGGCAATAGCCAAAACGTTAATCTATCCGCTAGTCCCGGCACGGACACGCCTATTACGGACCCAGCTAGTACGGACGATTGGCAAAGCCGGATTGCGTGGTCAACGAAATATTTAAATGAGTCCGTGGCCTCCCTGCAGACTCAGTATCTCCCCCAAATCACCAGCAATCTTCCCAAGTGGCAGTTTAACTGGCCGCAACTCGCCCGCGAATCCCTTCCCGCCACCGGTAACGCAAATCCCGATGGAAATACAAATCCCCCCCCTCTTCCCGAATCCAGCGGGGGGACCAGCGGCCGACTGATCGTCACGCCCAATCCTCAACGGGGAGGGGAATTTGCCTCGCTGGCGGCGGCATGCCGCGCCGCCCGTGAGGGAGCAACGGTGATCCTGGACTATGACGGCTTGCTGATTGAGCAGCCGTTTACCTTGTCGCAACCCAACCTCACGATTGCCGCCGCTCCGCAGCGGCAGCCGATCATCCGCTTTCGCCCGGGAGGGTTGGAAAGCGCGGCCAGCATCCGAGGCATGCTAACCATGATGGGAGGCCAGCTCAACTTCGAACGGGTCCATCTAGAGTTTGAACTGCCGGGGCAAATTTCCGCCAAGCCTTGGGCATTTTTTCATTTAAGGCAAATTACCAGCCTCCGCTTTGTGGAATCTTCCTTAACCATCCGCAACGGCGATCAAATCCGGCCGCGGGATGCCCGGGTCAGTTTTTTTGAATTATCCAACGGTCCCAATGCCAATACGCTGCGCGCAAAAACGCTCCCACGGCCCCGCGACCCCGTCATCCTGGAGGGACTCCAGTCGACGATCCGGGGGGCCGCGGTCATCATCAATAACCAAGAACAAGTTCCGCTTCGCTTTCATTGGGAACAAGGGTTTTTAGCGACCAGCGAGACGCTCTTAGCCGTCGATATTGGACAGCGGCCTGCCGCCGGGCAAATTAACGAGGGGGTGACGATCGAATTGCGCAATGTCACCGCGGTCCTCTGGCGGGGATTGGCCAGGATCAAAAACGCCCTGAATCTGCCGGATATTTTGCCAGTTTCGCTGGATTTGCGGGACAGCGTGATTCGTGGCAGCGGCTCGGGGCCGTTTTTGGAATTGGAAAATCTGGACGACCTTAACGGCCTGCAGGACGCTTTGCAATGGCGCTCCAGCAATTTCTTAGTCGATGGCTATACTTCTCCCGCGCGGATCACCGCCGCGGTCGGCACGACAAACGTCGCGGTCAATCAATGGAACGAAATTTGGCAATTGGGCGAACGACAGTTGGCTTTTGCCCCCCTTCCCTGGGCCACCCCGGCGGATCGACTGCCCGAATGGCATCGGATAGAGCCCGGGCATTTAGCACTCAAATCCAGCACTTTCTCCAACACCCGGACCGTTCCGGGTTTACCCCCAACAGAGGGCAACACGTCGGACAAGGGGGATGCCGCGGCACTTCCGGCCGCAATCATTCCCCGGCCCACCCCGCTCGCTCCCGAATCGACAATCCCGGCGGAACGTGCAAAGGGACTTCCGACAGGAACTATCCCGGCCGAATCACCGGCTGTTCCCGAGCCGAAATCGGGATTTTCGGCTAATGATCTGCGGGAAATGGAAAAAGAAATGGAAATGTCCCGTCCCTGAATCCGTGGCCGGAGGACGGGGAAATTCTGAAAAATTGCCGGGATCGGGGTGACTTTGCCGGGCTTTCCTTGACTTTCGCCCGTTAAATCGTTTAACTACACTAGCTCTGCTAGGGGCAGGCAACCCGCGCGGGTTGTATCAGTCGTGGAGCAGCGGTTTTCTACTTTTGTGCAGTTTCCTACTTTGTGCCTCGGAGTTTTCACATGAAGCGCATGCAGTTTGCGGTGGTGTTGGCTGTTGCTTCGGCAATCATTGGTTGGCAAGCCTCTTCGGCGTTTGCCATTCGCGAATTCCAAGACGAATTTCTGAAGACCTATTACAAGCCCGACAGCGAAGACGCGGGCGAGAAGAAATTGGCCGCGGCCATCGACAAGATCAAGAAAGTGAACGAGGAAGACCAATCGGTGGATGCCTGTATCATTTGCCATGGTCCCAAGGCCAAAAAAGTGCGGAACGCCTATGGCAAGGCCCTGGATGAATTGTTGGATAAAAAGAAAGACAAAATGGACGCCGAAAAAATCCAAGCCGCCTTGCTGAAAGTCGCCGAACAGAAATCCAGCGACGATGGCCCCACCTTTGGGGAACTGCTGAAGAAGGGCGTGTTGCCGGAAATGAAAAAGGATTCGGAATAATTATTTATTGAATCCATCGCAAATGGGAAAACTCGCATCCCATCCATCGGCACCGTGGGGAATTTTCACTCCCCCCGGTGCTTTTTGCTTTATCTGCCGCAAATTTCTATCAATTTGAGAATTGGCCAAGAGTGTAGAAATTATTTGTAGATTATTATTGAGATTCAATTTGGATTAAACTAAAAATTTTAATTAGGAAAATGAGCTTGCTAATCTGACCCTAACAATTCTGGTTTATACTGGTTGCACTTTGAGGGGCTTATTTTCTTTAGTTTTTCATCTGAGGAGCACGCTGATGAATCGGTTCGTTTCCCGTTCCCTGCTGGCCGCCGCCATTGTGGCGCTACCGGCCCTCGCTAACGCCGCGATTATCTCGCAGTGGGATTTTAATTCCAACCCCGCTGACGGCAACACTAGCACCGGCACTACCGCCCCCGCCATTGGCACCGGCACACTAGCTAATGTTGGCGGCATCACCAATAGCTTTTCGTCAGGTTCGGCTAGCGGTGGTTCTTCCGACCCGGCACCCGCCGCCGACAATAGCGGCTATCAAACCACTGGTTATCCCGCCATTGGCGGCGCTGACGAAACCGCCGGCATCGAAGTCAAGGTTTCCACCTTCGGTTTTAACTCCATTTCGATCAATTTTGATCAACGCCACAGCAACACCTCTAGCCGCTTCATCTCTGTTCACTACACACTGGACGGCTCGACTTTTACACGTCTCACCCTGGACAACACCAACTCCACTCCCGGCGTGACACCTCCCCTGGGTAATCCCGCCAGTACCCCCGGTTTGTACGGCGCCACCGGCACCTTCAGTAGCGGTGTGGCCACCAGCGCTGGCGATGACTGGTTCAATGGCCGCAGTGTCAATTTTTCGTCCATTCCCGGCGCGAACAATAATCCCAACTTTGGCTTCCGCATCTTGACGTCCAAGGATGGCTTGGCAAATTTCACCGCTACCAACCCGACCAGCACCTACGCCGGTACCGGCACGCTGCGGTTTGACATGGTGACCATCAATGGCGAAGTCATTCCCGAACCATCTACTTTCGTCCTGGCCGGTGTCGGCCTGGCTGGCGTGTTGGCCCTGGGGCTGCGTCGCCGTAGCTAAGCTTGCCAGCTGATTCCTGGCATAAATGACTAAACCGCGAAATTTAACCCACCATCGATTGAGCATATTTCGCGGTCACACACACGCGCAGCCCGGCCTAATCCGCCGGGTTGCTTTTTTTTTGCATAGCATTCCTCCATGCTGTGTCAAAGATTGGTGTAAAGCGGATCAGCCGCTGGGCGCTACCTTACGACTTTTGCCGTGCTGATCGTGGTCTAGCACCCTACGGCTCATTCAAAAATAGAATGTAGACCCAACGTTAGGATGACTTGCGAATGGCACGACATCTTGCGGCATAAAGCCGCTCAATCGATCCGATTTGCCTCGTCGATCGCGGTCCAGACGCATTCCCGCAAGTCTCTCCGCTCCGTTAATTGCGGTCGTAACTCCGCGGCGCAATAAATCCGCACGCGTTTGACGTAATCGTCAAACTGTTCCCGCGCCAGGGTGCGCACCATCGGCGAGACATCCCCCAAACGCCGATACCGATCTTCCTTGGCCGCGTAAACATCCAGATCAAATTCGACTTCACGCTCTTCGGGAGGTGCGTCAAAAAGAATATCATGCTCGTCAACAGGGGTACCCAGCCGGGTGGAAAGAATCCCGGCCAAGGCGCGGCTCACCCGCGTCAGCCATCCATATGGTCGCCGCGCCAATCGCTCATACAAATCCCGTTCCTCTAAAAAACTATACTGGGCCACGCGCTTGTAAATTTTTCGCACGGGGCCAAATAGGCCGGAAAGCAACCCCTCCACCGGCTGATGCTGGCTAATCCGGCGCAGGCGCTCCACCCAGTTGTTATCGGTCCAACGACAGAGCTCGGCGGGGTCTAGCGAGTGGCGCAGCGAATAAACGGCCCGTTGCAGCATGGCCGTGGCGGCCCGGACCGTATGATGCCAGTAGACTTCGCTAAACATCACATAGCGGGCAAATACCAGCATTTCTGCGGCGGTTTTACCTTTATCGGTAATGGCGAGTCCCGTTCCCGCCGCATTGAGGCACAGGCTACCAAGGAGCCGCTGCTGGTCAAAGTTTCGTCCATATGGGACGCCGCAGTGCAGGCTGTCCCGCGCCAGGTAGTCCATTTTGTCCACGTCAATCGGACAGGAAAGCATGCTTCCTAGCAACTGTTCCGCCGGTGATTCGGTTGCGCCCGCCAAAAGCCGGGCGATCGCCAGGGGTTGCAACCCCCACTGTTCGACTAATACATCGGCCAGCGGGGACTCTTGCAAATAGCCGGCGGCCAACTCCTCGTGTCGGGGCCAGCCCTCCATGCGCAAATCCTCAATCGGGTGGCAATAGGGATAATGCCCCAAGTCGTGCAACAACGCCGCCGCCAAGAACATTTCCGCCCGTGGTGGATCGATCAGGCGGCAAAAACGGGGGTCCCGTTGCAATTCCAGTAAAAACAGCAAACCTAACCGGTAAACGCCCAGCGAATGTTCAAACCGTTGATGCATGGCCCCTGGATAGACCAGCGAGACCAACCCCAATTGCCGCACCTGGGCCAAGCGGCGAAATTGCGGCGTATCGATCACGGCCCGGACCCGCGGAGTCAGGGGGACATCTTGTTCGGGGGGAATCCGAATCAACTCGCGGCGGGATTCCAGCGCGCGTAATTCGGGCAGATCCGCCAGCCACGAGTTCATTGCTGTTTTTTTCCTTGGAATCGCCCAGAGAATCATCCCGTTGGGGTTCCCCGCGCCCGCGAACAGACGCGGAGTCCGCCGCCCGATGAATTTTGCGTAAAAAAATTTACCAAGGATGCAGCCCCATCACCACCCGCAAGACCACGCTGACTAATAAAAAAAATCCAAAATGGATGGTGGCGGGAACCGGCTCTAAATCCAGCGTCCCCAGACAGGTGAGCACGGCCATGATCATCAGGGGCGCCGCCATAACCAGAGGCTGCCATTGGCCGTAATCATGCACTCCCTCGGGAAAAACAAACACTTTTAACCCGCAATAAATGGCCCAAATCGCGGCGTAGGCCGCGCTGACAATCGCCACTCGGACCAACAGCTGCATGCCGGAATACCCTTCCAGCTCTTTATCGCGCAGCACGGTGTACCCGGCATAGACACACCCCGGCGCCAAGAATAAACTCCCCGCGCTTAAAAAAACCCAGGCCGTGGTATCGCTATTTTGAACAGTATTTCCCAAGAGCCACGCTAAGCCAAAGATCAGGCAAATCCCCAGGGCAATCCCCCCCACCAGCAGCGGTTGCAGCCGGAGTTTTGCCCGGGGAATGGGGCGCAGGACCGAACGTCCCTTGGCATCCTTGGCCGTGGTGGTGGAACCGCCGGAAAATTCCTCCGGCGCATGGATCACCACTTGCTCATCCAGTTTGGGGATGGTGATCACGGCCTTGCATTTGGGGCAAGGGCCTTGCTTTCCGGCAAACTTTTCATGGACCTGAAAACGGCCCTTGCAAGCTTGGCAAACAACGTGGATCGGCATGGGAGAACGCGGGAAAAGTGTCCTACAAAACTATAGTTTCCGCCGACTGTGGGGGGAAGTCAAGCAACCCGTCCCCCTTCCCGGCGTATTCCCTCCCGGAAAGCCCGGTCGCCGCGCTTTTGACCGGTTTATACCGAATTCCCTTGGCGATTTTCCCCGCGCCGATGCTAGAATAGGGGTATTGCCACCCGTTTCTCCTCAGGTCCGCTCCGACCGGCTCGTGGCTTTTCCCGCAGGCGCAGTTCCGATCGGTTATGTCGCTCGAAGCCCTTTGCCCCAACGGTCATCGTATTCAATGTCCCGACGAGAGCGCGGGCCGGATGGCCCGTTGCCCGCGCTGCGCCACGCCATTTCGGATACCGGGAGACTCTGCCCTGCCTAAAAATGGCTCACCTCCGCCGGATCGTGGCCCCCCGCCGCATCCCGCCGCGCCCGCTTTTTTAGCGGTGGACGCCCCCCATATTCCCCTCGAGGGAGCCGTCGCGACAGATGCCGTCGAGCCCGTCACCGAATCCCAAGCGATGCAAATCACCCACCTGCCTGGCTCTAGTATTCTTAAAAGCGAAAGCTCTTTGACAACGCTTTCCGCAGGTCATGCACCGGCGTTTGCCGCACCCGCGGGGGCGTCATCGAACGCCACACCCGGGCCAAACCCCGCTGGCGGCAGCGGTAAATTACCCCCGGACGCCATCGTGTTCCTATGTCCTAATGGGCATAAACTGAATGGCCCCGCCAAGCTAGCGGGCCGCTTGGGCCAGTGCCCGCATTGCCAAGCGAGGTTTCAAATACCCTCATTAGAAGTGCTCCGCGCCGTGCAGGCCGCCGAGGCAGGCCCCCCAGTGCAGGAGAATGATATTTCCAACCAAGGCAAGCCAATTATGGCCGAAATTGCCGTGGATACCGAGCCTGTCCCGCCGTCCATGACCGAGCCTAACGCGGCTGGCGATTTAGCCGATCTCTTTGCTGCCGTGCGTGCCGACGAAGAGCGCCAAATTCTACAGCGCGGTACCGCGGCCAGCGGCATTGGCAAGGGGACAGCCATCCCCGTGCTGCCGTCTCCGTCCCTGGCCAACCCGCCCCCGACCGCCAAACGCGCCAACCCATTAGCCGAACTCATGTATAAGCTCTGGGAAGAACGGGAGCACGGCGGAATTATCGAGTTGCATCTGGAAGGGGGAGCCGTGCTGTTGCCCGATTGGTTTGAGCGCAAATTGTCCGTGGAGACTCACGGTTTATTTGCTTCGCAAGCGGCGGATGGGACGGTCACAATGACTATCGTTCCCTGGGATACCGTGCAGAAAGTCATCATTCGCGGCGTGGTCGGCTTACCGGATGGCATGTTTGAGTGAGTGTCTGGCCACATTACGCATCCGCGACCGCGAAATGATGAATGCGGAATTGTTTTGCAGACATACTGCTTTCTGCCTTCTTCATTCCTACTTCTAACATTGGCTTACGCCCCTAGCGACCCATTTAATTTTCTTCCGCCAGCAAGTCCCCTTCGGTCAGCAAATTAAATCCTTTGTTGGCCAAGGTTTCCAAGCCCATTTCGATGTTATCGACCATGAGCGCGACGGCGGGCCGGCCCAGGGGCCTGGCCAGCATGGGATAAGCCTGAATGATGTTAATCTCAGCCTGTAAGAGCGCGGTGCAAACCCGCAATAAGGGCTGGGAGTCATCGGGCAATTCTACGCCGATCAGATCGCTTTCGATCATGGCCAATCCGGCCCGTTCCAAAATTTCGCGTCCTTGCTCGGGATGGCTAAGCAAGAAACGAACAAAAGCGCATTCGGCGGAATCATTGATGGAGAGCGCGACAATTTTGACGCGGCTCCCTTCGAAGCGGCGAACGACCTCCAGCAATTGCCCAACACGATTTTCCAGAAAAACCGTGAACTGGCGGATGCTGGGATAATTTCGCCCGCGCATGGTGGCATAATCGGTCGCGGATCCCTCGCCGTAACTCATTGCGAAATACACCTAAATAGAGGAGCCGGACGCGCTGCCCCGGATTTTTTACGCCCCTCAGTATACGTCGCCAAAAACCGGATCGTCAATTGAAATCAAGGGAAAAGCGGGACCTTTTCTGGCTGAGTAAAAAGCTGACATTATTTTACATCCCACCCCACTAGCGCCGCGACCGCCACATTTACGCGGTGATCGCGGCCTGGGCCAAGTTGGGCCGGACAGTACGAACGAGGTATTCAGTTTTATCCGCGCCCCCCCTCGCAACAGGTTTCGCAGATGCTATGGCACTGCGAACATTGCAATTTCATCCGTCTTTCGACCAAAATCCCCCCGCAAACCGGACATGCCGGTCGAGTAGAACAAGCGACGACGGAAGGGGAACCCGCATCCGCCGATTTTTGTAGACTTTGGGAAAAAGCAGGCGACTGAGCGCTGTTAAGGCGTGTTTCCATAGATACCCCCCAATGCAAAGGAATGAACTAAGGCCCCTAACCGTGAAAGTGAACTAAAGTACACTAACACGATTTGGGGCCTTTGTCAAGGCTTTGGGCTGGGCCGCGCGATTACTACGGCTAAATTTACAACGTCATGTCGCTGCTGAGCCCCCCGGCGGCGGGAACATACGCCAGACGGGCGTAGTCGGCCACCATCCGGTGGGAGCTAAACCGCCAACTGAGCGAACTGATGGAATGGATCATCATTTGGATCCAGCGGCGGGGAAGGCCGTCCGAATCCCGCTCATAAAAGAGCGGGACGACTTCTTCCTCGAGGACGCGGTACAAATCCATGCCATCGCGGCGATCCCCTTGCTCATCACTGGCGTGGGATGTCCCTTTGCCAATGGCAAAACCGTTTTTGCCGTCGTAGGCCTCCGCCCACCAGCCATCCAGGATGGATAAATTTAGTCCGCCGTTAATGACGGCCTTTTCACCGGAGGTGCCCGAGGCCTCCAGCGGGCGGCGCGGATTGTTCAACCACACGTCGACCCCCTGGATCAAATGCCGCGTGACATTCATGTCGTAATCCTCGACAAAGACCACACGGTTGGCAAAGCGGCCATCATGCCGCAGATTGGCGATCTTGCGAATCAGGCGTTTGCCCGGCTCGTCGGCGGGATGCGCCTTGCCGGCAAAGATGATTTGCACCGGATGGTCCGCGTTATTGAGAATCCGCGAGATCCGCTCCACATCGGTAAAGATCAGATCTGCCCGCTTGTACGTGGCAAATCGCCGGGCAAATCCGATCGTAAGGATATTGGGGTCCAACGCGTTGCGGGCGGCTTCGACGATGTCGTCGGACTCTCCCCGACGGCGGGCCTGGCGGCTTAGCCGGCGGCGCACAAACTGCAACATTTGGTTTTTAAGCGCGTAGTGCGTTTCCCATAGCTCGCCCGGATCAACACGGTGCAACTCTTGCCAAACTTCCGGCTCGCCCATGCGGCGCATCCAGTTCGGCGGAAAATACCGATCGTACAGTTGCCACATAGCCCAGGATAACCACGTGGGAATATGCACGCCGTTGGTGATATGTCCGATGGGAATTTCCTCTTCAACGCGCCAGGGCCACAAATGTGCCCACATGCGGCGGCTAACCTGGCCGTGCAATTGACTGACGGCATTGGCCCGGCGCGACAGCTTGAGCGCGAGCACCGTCATGGTAAAGGTTTCCCCCTCGTTGTGGGGCTCGACCCGACCCAGGCCCATCAGTTGTTGATGCGAAATGCCCAACTGATCGCGCAAGGGGCCTAAGTGTTCCTCGATCATGCCCGCGTCAAAGCGGTCATGTCCGGCGGGAACCGGCGTGTGCGTGGTAAAGACCGTGCGCTGCGCCACCTCGCGCAGGGCATCGTCAAAGCTGATGCCGTCTTCCTCCATTCGTTCGCGCATTGCTTCCAGCGTGGCAAACGCGCTATGCCCCTCGTTCAAGTGATACACGCCCGGCGTGATCCCCATTGCCTTAAGCGCCTTGACCCCTCCCACGCCCAGGATCAACTCTTGGCGGATGCGGGTGCGATGATCCCCGCCGTACAGGCGGCTGGTTAATTCGCGGTCTTCCGGTTTGTTTTCCTCCACATCGCAGTCCAGCAAATACAAATTCACCCGTCCTACCAGCATGTGCCAGACCTTGGCGCAGATCGGGCCATTGCGCGTTTCGACCCGAACGGTGATCTCTTTTCCGGCTTTGGTCAAGGCCCGCTTCACGGGGACATTTTCGATTTTCGTTTCCAGGTATTCCTCGTGCTGGTAGCCATCCAGATCCAAGTGCTGCTTAAAATAACCTTGGTTATAAAACAGCCCGATCGCCACCAGCGGAATGCCCAGCCCACTCGCGCTTTTTACATGGTCCCCCGACAACACGCCCAAACCGCCTGAATAAATCGGGACGGATTCGTGCATGCCGAATTCAGCCGAAAAATACGCGACCGGCTTCGACCCTAACACGCCCGCATGGGTGGTGGCCCAGGTGTTGGTGTCGGACATGTATTCCTTTAACCGGCGAAAGGCCTGATTGATGCGGCTATACAAGACCAACTCGGCGGCGCGGGTTTCCAACCGTTCGGGGGTGAATTCGGTTAAGAGCGCGATCGGATTATGGTCCAACTGCCGCCAGCGAATAGGATCCAAATCCCGAAACAAAGAGATCACGTCGGGATGCCAGCACCACCAGAGATTGTGGGCGACAGCCAGCATTTTTTCGTAAAGCGTTTCCGCTGAAAGTTCGGAAAGGCGCGGACCTTCTTTGGCTACCAGAGAAGGGGCCAGGGCTTCGATTTGACTCATGCTCATCCTTAGGGGGTCACTCGTTAGAGCACCGGGCGATCTGCGGCGCAAATCGTCAGGCACGGGGGTATCCTCCACCATTCCCAGTGGGCAAATTATATCATCCACTTCCGCGCCGTGCACCCCGCTGTCCTGAATTTTTCCATATTACGATTTAAGGAGCACGATTTTTCCCCCCCATAAAACTCGTTGCCGATTTCTCAAAGAGGAGCCTCGCACAAAACACCAGGCCACCTTGTGAGTATGCCCGGCAACTTTGTTTCTGACATGCATCATTTCCCACTTCCCTTTTTGAGCGTGCTCGCCTGGCCCCTATCCGATGGCACCGATGAAGTGCCTAAGAGTAGCCCCGCTTACGCTAAAATTTTCCGCCAGCGCAAACTTTAACTTCTGCGTCAACTTGCCGGTAAATCTGTGGCCGCGCATCTCTATTTGCCAGGGAATTATGCACAGATTGCCAGCAAAAATGGCAGAAGAGGGTTGTTTCGGCCAAAAAAAGAGTTAAGTTGAGAGAAAATTGGTAAAAATAACGGGAAATTTCTCAGGTCAATCGAAGTGAGCGGCCTGACATCCCTCTTGGGCATCATTTTTGCCTTTTTAGCTTTGTTTGAGCAGGCGTAAATCAAGACCCGCTCTTCTCGGCGGTCATCCTTCCGCCAGTGGTGGTCTTGGATTTTCGCGCTCTGCGTTTTGGTCTATTTTCCACCACTTTTTTACGGAGTTAGGGCTTTGAGTACTGCACGACAGGCGGCGATTTCAGCAGTGAACAATTACAAGTCCAATGGTGCGGCCTTAAATTTTAAGGACACCCCGGCCAGCGATCTCTTTTGCTCAAATGTCTTTAATGACGGGGTCATGAAGGATCGGCTGCCCAAAGCGGTTTACAAGGCCCTGCAAGCCACTATCAAAAAAGCGGCTCCGCTGGACGCCAGCGTGGCCGACGCCGTGGCTTTGGCCATGAAGGACTGGGCCATTGAAAAAGGCGCGACCCACTATGCCCACGTCTTTTATCCGTTGACCGGCATCACGGCGGAAAAGCATGACAGCTTTATGAATCCCACTGGTGACGGGACGGCGCTGGCCGAGTTCACCGGCAAGGAACTGATCCAGGGAGAGCCGGACGCATCCAGCTTTCCCTCGGGTGGGATTCGGGCCACGTTTGAGGCCCGCGGTTATACGGCCTGGGACCCGACCAGCCCGGCCTACATCATGGAAAACCCGAACGGCACGACACTGTGCATTCCCACAGCGTTTTGCTCTTGGACCGGAGAGGCACTGGATAAAAAGACGCCTCTGCTTCGCTCGATGCAGGCGGTTAGCAAGCAAGCCGAACGGGTTCTCAAGCTCTTTGGCCACGAAAATGTCGGTCCCATTTTTGCCACTTGTGGACCAGAGCAAGAATATTTTTTGATCGACCGGAATTTCTTTTTTAGCCGTCCCGACCTGGTGACCACCGGCCGGACATTATACGGCGCTCCCTCTCCCAAGGGGCAAGAATTCGAAGATCAATACTTTGGCGCCATTCCCGAACGCGTCCTGGCCTGCATGATGGAGGCCGAACGCGAACTGTTTAAACTGGGCGTGCCGGTGAAAACACGGCATAACGAAGTCGCCCCGGCGCAGTACGAAATCGCCCCCCTGTACGAAAACGCCAATCTGGCGACCGATCATCAGCAGTTGATCATGCTGTTTTTGCAACGGACCGCGCAAAAGTACGGCATGGCATGTCTGCTGCACGAAAAACCGTTTGCCGGCATCAACGGATCCGGCAAGCACGTCAACTGGTCGATCGGAGGGGCGGGTGTCGGCAATTTACTGGAACCAGGCGACACTCCGCATGAAAACGCCCAATTTTTGGTGTTTTGCGCGGCGGTGATCCGGGCGGTGCATAAATATTCCGAGTTGCTACGCGTGACGGTCGCCACCAGCGGTAACGACCACCGCCTGGGGGCCAACGAGGCTCCTCCCGCGATTATTTCGATCTTTTTGGGGGATCAGTTGGCCGATGTCTTTGAGCAGTTAAAGACCGGCAAGGCGACCAGTTCCAAGCAAAGCGGCGTGCTCAAGGTTGGCGTGGATGTGTTGCCGCCCCTGCCAAAGCACGCGGGAGATCGCAACCGGACCAGTCCTTTTGCCTTTACCGGCAACAAGTTTGAATTCCGCGCGGTCGGTTCCAGCCAGTCGATCGCCGGCCCGCTGGTGGTTTTGAACACCATCATGGCCGAAAGCCTGGATTATTGCGCTTCAAAGCTGGAAGCCGCCATGGGGGGGGACAAGTCCAAGCTTAACAGCGCCGTGCAAAGCTTATTGCAGCAGATTGCCAACGATCACTCCGCGGTCGTGTTCAATGGCAACGGTTACAGCGAGGAATGGCATAAGGAAGCCGAAAAGCGCGGTTTGCCTAATCTGCGCAACACCGTCACCGCGCTGCCGGCCCTGCTCAAGAAGGAATACATCGAGGTCTTTGAAAAATACAAAGTCCTCAGCGAGCGGGAACTGCGCAGCCGGTACGATATTTACGTCGAACGGTACTGCAAGGACATGAACACCGAAGCGCAGTGCGCCTTGTCCATCGCCAAGACGCAGTTGCTTCCCGCGGCGTATCGTTATCAGGGGGAATTGGCGGGCATTGCCTCCAACCTCAAGGCTTGCGGCAAAAACCCCCATTTGGGAACGTTGGAAGTCTTGACCGGTTTGGTCGCCAAGTTCGAGGAAACCATTGGTGACTTGGAAAAGGCTGCCAGCCACAAGCACGCACATGACCTGACCGCCGAGGCCAAGTACTTTAACGACCATGTCAAGCCAGCCATGCTCGCCGTCCGCGAGGTCGCCGATCAACTGGAAACCGTGGTGGCCGACGACCTGTGGCCCTTGCCCAAGTACCAGGAAATGCTGTTTATCAAGTAATTCCCGCGATTCGCCGTTGCTTCAAAATCTCTTGAACAGCCGAAAAGCCCCGTGCTTTTCGGCTGTTTTTGCATTTTCCGGGCATGGAGGCTTATAATCAGGTTGCGGTCGCATCAAGTGGTATTGGGCATGATAAATTCTCCCTACTATCCACTTCCCACTCCCCACTATCCACTCCCCCTTGACCCATGTCCCAAGAAGAACCAGGCCAGCACACGCTGCTGATTGAGGATTACATTCGCAAGCTGGCAAAGGGGGATGACTCCGCGCGCGAGCGACTGCTGCAAACCGCGTGTGATCGACTGATGCATATCACCCGCAAAATCCTGCGCGATTTTCCCGATGTCCAACGCTGGGAGCAAACCGCCGACGTCTTTCAAAACGCCAGCCTCCGCCTGTACCGGGCCTTGGGCGAGGTAACCCCCAACGACGCGCGGCACTTTTACCGCCTAGCCGCCATGCAAATTCGCCGGGAACTCATCGACCTGGCGCGGCATTATGGCGGACCCCAGGGGATGGGCAAGCACCACTTTAGCCAACTCCCCAAGGGGAACCAGGAAAGCATGGTTTTTAACGCCCTGGACCAGGGCCGCGGCACGCTGGATCCAGGTAAAATCTCGGAATGGGTGGACTTTCACGAGGCGATCGGTAAATTGCCCGAGGAAGAACGCGAAGTCTTTGACCTGATCTGGTATCACGGCCTGTCTCAGCAGGCAGCCGGGGAACTGCTGAAGGTGGATGAGCGCACCATTCGCCGCCGTTGGCGCGAGGCGCGGCTCAAGCTGCACGAACTACTAGGAGGCGAAATGCCGGAACTGGAGTAATGTACTCCTCTCACTCCGTGAGAGGATCGCTGGTTATTGGTATCTGGTTTTTGGAGAATGCACGCCCCTGCTTGGTGAGGGATTTAGCTCTTATTTTTTAGCCACGGAATGCCACAGATGGGACACGGATGATTGCAGACGTTTAAAAGTATTCGTGATATTCCCTGTTTATCCGTGGCTAAATCCCCCTGGTTCATCACAGGGACTGTGATGAGGACGTAATTACTTCCCTTCTACCGGTGGCACACTTAGGTAATGCAAGAGCGCCACAATTTCATCTAGGGTCAGATTGGCAAAGAGCCCTTCCGGCATGGCGGAGAGTTTGCTGGGCGATTGGCTTTCAATTTCTCCCGCCGCGACGGTGACCTTTTCGGCATTGGACTGCAAAACCACCAGGCCCCCATCCGCCGCCGGAGCAACCAAGCCCACCAACACCCGGCCATCCTTTAACTCGACATTTTTGGCGGCGAACTGATCGCTGATCACCTGGGACGGATACAGGACCGATTCAACCACCTCTTTCTTGGTAAACCGCTTGCCGACATTGCTTAGGTCGGGGCCGATCCCTTCTCCCTTGCCGCCAAAGCGGTGACACTTGACACACGTCGCCTTTTCAAAGATCGCCCCCCCTATGGCCAAATCACGCTCATCAGTCCGTCCCGCCTGCAACCGGGCCTGAATTTGCGCCAGGGTCCATTTATTTCCTGCGGTATCCACCGGCAGGACCGCCTCGGGCTGGTCGGGATACGTCGCGGCAAACCAAGCCTGCCACTCCGCCAGCGTTTGCTCCACGTTTTTACCTCCCTGGCCCAGGGTCTGGCCGCTCCAATGCTCGAGCAGCTTGATCGCCTCCCGCCCTCCGTTGTTTTTTAATTTTAAGCCCAATAATATGACCTGCCGCCGCAATCCCGGCGTGACATCTTGGGCCGGAAATTTTGCCAGCGCGGTCAACACATGGCGGGCGGTTTCTCCTTCGGCGGTCGCCAGTGCCCGCACAAGCAACGGGTAATTTTCATGAATGGGGTTATCCCCCCCCTGTTGGGCCAACCCCGCCGCAATATCATTGCGTAAATCGGGGTGTTCCTCAAACAAGGCCCGCAACCGGGCATTGGCGGCGGAGGAGCTGGATTTACCCAGCGCTACCACCGCGGCCTTGAACAATTCAGCGGACTGGGGCGCGGGTTGTGCGGGGAGATTTTCCAGTAACTTTAGTAACGCGTCGACTTGCTCTGTTCCCAGGGGTTGCGGCAAGGCCCGGATGAGGGCGGCGGCGGTACCGGGGGAGCTTCCTCCCGCGGCGATCATTGCCAACTGCTCGGCCGGGGATAGGGCCTTGAGAAAGTCGGTCGCGAAATTATTGAAGTAACCCCTGAAGCTATTTCCCTGCCCATCGAGCACGCGTTGGGTGTCGTAATAAGCGAGCAGTCCCGCGCGTAATTCCGGCGTCCACCCGGTTGTGAGCATGCGGGCGGTGGCGGCCAGATGGCGCTGCTCGATAGCCGCGGCTTCGTCGGTTGCTACGGGGGAAAGTAACGGAACCAGCTTGGCCGCCAACGTGGGATCTTGCAGGTATACCAGCAATCGGGCTAATTCCCGCTGAGTGCGCCAATCCTTGGCCGGAAAGAGGGGCGACACCACCTCAAGCAGCGGCGCGGCCTGGTCCGGGGTGATTTTCCCCTTGATCAGCGCCAGTTGCATCAGCCGGACGACATCCGTTTGTTGCTGGGCGGATAATGGTTTTTGCAGCCAAGCCACACAACCAACTAAAACTCCGTGAGCCTTGGCTGGGTCTTCGCTGAGGATCAGCATCCCCACCGCGCCTCGGCAAAATACCGCAAAATTATCGCTGGCGATGACTTCTATTTGCCACTTTTCCGCTGGTTGCGCCTCAAGCGCGCGGCGCGCGGCCCAGGCGACAAAGGTGTCGGGATCGGCCAGCAATTTCAGCAATTTATTGATATCGACCTGATATCCGCCCCGCACTAAAGATTCGCACGCGATCCGCCGCACGCGCGGGTCGGAGTCATCCAGCGCGGCCCATAAGACCACGCGCCGATTATCCGTCTGTTTTTGTGTGCCCAACTGTGCAACGGCCTTGGCCCGGACTTCCGGGGACTTATCCGTTGCCAGGGTGCGAATCAAGTTCCAATCTTCGTCGGTGGCATCCTGCAACAGCAGGTCCATCGCCAGAGCTCGCTGCGCGCCAGCTTCAGCCGTATTGGCAATGTATTTGTGGAGTTCACCTTTCCATTTGTCGCCCAGCGATTTTTTTAGGTTGGCAAATTCCCACTCGCGATAAGCGGCATCGGACTGAGGGTTGTTAGCAAATACACTTTTGTTTGAATCGAGTTCATCCGCCGTTCCAAAGGAAAACGTTGCGGGTTGATCCCGGCAAACTACTCGAAAGACTCCCCCCGCCGTGCCGCGGCCCCCCGTGCAAAAATAAACATTCCCATCGGGGCCAACCTCTAAATCCGCCACATTCAGCGGCTGTCCTTCGAGAAAGTTATACTGCTCCCCCTGGTAGGTCGCACCGTGCGGCTTCATCCGCACGCCAATGATGTACCCCCGCGACCAATCGGCGATGAGCATATTTCCATGAAATTCCGCCGGATACGCGGTGTGCTTATAAAATGTCACGCCCGTGGGGGAGCCCCGGCCAATGTCGATCACGGCTCCCAGGCTGTCCAGATAATAATCGGGCCAGGGGGACCAGCCGCTCCGCCAGCCATAATCGGCCCCGGCGATCAAGTGATTGACGCGCGTCGGTCGGTACCACGGCAGACCAATATCCCATTCCATGTCGGAATCATAGGTAAACAGTTCGCCCGCTTCGTTAAAGGCGTGATCGTAGGCGTTGCGAAAGCCGCCGCAAAATAGCTCGACATTCTTACCATCGGTGTCGCAGCGAATGACCGTCCCGCCGGGAACCTTGATCCCCGCGGCGTGGCCGTTGGCGTCCTCATAGCGGGGTTGCAGCAAATCCCCCTCATAATAGCCATAATGCGGGCTGGTTTTGGCCGGTTCCGCCCCGTACCAGGCGTGATTGCCGATCATGATATAAATTTTGCCGTCGGGACCGACGATCGGCTGATGCGGGCCATGTTCTCCCATGCCCCCCTTGAACTTAAACAACGTTTCAACTTTGTCTGCGACGTCGTCATTATTTTCATCGGTCAAGCGATAAAACGCGGTCCCTTCGGGCCCATCCCCCACGCAGTAGACGCGCTCTTTGTGCCACAGGATTCCCTGGCAGTTTTTGACTTTGTCACAGTAGGTAATGACTTTTGCAGGCGCGGCAAGCTCGGTAATTTCGGTATTAGGAATTTTCATGCCCAGGGTTTGCGGCTGCTTGAGCAGACGTAGTGGGCCACCTTCGGCCGAAAGAAGCAAATCCCCCTGACCAGTAAAGGTCATCGCCACCAGCGAGCCCGCTTGGCGGTCAAGCACCTGTTCCACGGCAAAGCCGGGCAGCGTTTTCCAGCGATCCGCGGAATTGGCCGGCGGGCTGGAGTTTCCTCCCCAGGGGGCGGTTTTGCCAAAGAGACCTAGTTCCCGGGGGGCGGACCATTTCACGCGGGCCTGTTTGGTTTGATAATCGGCGGTTTGCCATTTATCCTCGGTGTCGAGGGCAGCCTGCCACGTCCGATCGGTCGCGACAATCACGGTCGATTTGTCGGCTAGCTGGATCACCAGTTGCGCGGCAAGCGCCGCGGGGCCGACAGATTCATTGCGGCCGATCACGGCCAGCACATTTTGGCCCTGGACCAACTGTTTTTGCACGTCGATCGCCTCTAGGTTTTGCCACTCTCCATCCTGGCCGACCTTATGACCGTTGACAAACACTTCGTAGTGGTTGTCGCAGGTGATTTGCAGCTCGGCGGATTTAACCTGTCCCGCCAGCGGAAACTGCGCGCGAAAGTAGACGGGATCGGTGGGGGCGTTGGCCGGCAGATCGGCATGCCAAATCCACTGTGCCTTTTCCAGCGGGGGGGCCGCGACCGAGATGTTACCCAATCCACCCCAAATCAAAACCAGAGCGGCAACTGCAAGACAGCGTGGCATAAAACGGTGCAAGATCATAAATACGTGGCGATGGAGGAGGGAATGGGTGGGCTATTCGTTTCGCTCATGCGCGAGGCGGCATAAATAAAAAACCGCGCGCGGCTTCCCGTGGCATGGGACGCATTCAAAATTCCATTGCCATCAGGCACTGAGAAGCAACGGGGTAGACATTAAATATAGCTAGAGTCAACATCCCTGACAAACATTTTAACCTTATCTCAAACAGCATTTTGCGCTGGATTTATACACAACCTGCGTATAGATAAGCAAATAAATCGGGCATTTGGCACCCTTCCATTTTTCAATGCCGTATAACTTAATACTCTGTCAACGATTCATTTTTGGATAAGCCGTAAGGTGCTAGCCCACGGTTAGAGCGGCAAATACCGTGGGTTAGCGCCCAACGTCTGATCAGCCCAATCTGAATTTTTAACTATAACACAGCGCTACGGCGACACTGCGTTTGCCACAATTCAAAAAACACGGTGGGATAGGTCGTGCCTGTGGCCCGCACAGAATTGAACGACATTGTCTCGCGAAATATCAAACACCTTTAACCCGCAAAGGAAAGGGGGATCAACAATATTTCGCAAAACGCCAAAAGTTTGTTGGCTAATGATCCGGTATGGGCAGAGTCAGTTACCCCTGCCCCCCCAACAGCGAATCCAAGCCCGTTGGACCGGGCTTGGCGCCGGAGTCTCCATTGGAGCCATTCCCACGGGAGGCATCGTCATCCCCCCCCGCCGCGTCCAGCAACGGAAACGCCCGTCCCAGCACATCGCTCTTTTCAGCGACCAGCGCCTCCAAGGCTTGGGGACGAATGCGCACTTCGGACTGTTGAAAATGCTTAAATCCGGTTCCAGCGGGAATCAAGTGACCCAGAATCACGTTTTCCTTTAGCCCCACCAGGTTGTCCACCTTGCCAGCCAGGGCCGCCTCGGTCAAAACTTTGGTCGTTTCCTGGAAGCTGGCCGCCGAGATAAAGCTGTTACTTTGCACCGACGCTTTGGTGATTCCCAGCAACTGCGTGCTGGCGGTCGCGGGCTTGGGCTTGGTCCCCTTGGCCGGTTTGCCCCCCAGTGTTTCGATCTGGGCGTTGACCTGTTCCAGGGCATCCTTGGGAACGATGGTCCCTGGCTCAAAGTCGCTGTCCCCCTTTTCGGTGATTTTCAGGCACTTTTGTAGTTCCTGGTTCACCTTGCGGAACTCAAACTTATCCATCACGCTACCGGGGAGCAGGCCGGTATCGCCGACACTTTCGATGCGGACTTTGCGGAGCATCTGGGAGACGATGATTTCAATGTGTTTATCGTCAATTTCCACGCGCTGGGCACGGTACACATTTTGAATTTCACGGACCAGATACTGCTGGACGGCTTCTTCGCCGCTGATCCGCAAGATGTCATGCGGAACCAGGGGACCATCCACGAGGGCCTCGCCCGCTTTCACATAATCGCCCGTGTGCACGCGCAAATGCTTGCCGTGCGTGACCAAATGCTCGCGCTCCGTGCCGCTTTCGCTGCGGACAATCAATGTCCGTTTACCGCGGCGCTTTTCACCCAGGATTTCGACGACGCCGTCGATTTCGGCGATGATCGCGGGATCCTTGGGCTTGCGGGCCTCAAAAATCTCGGTCACGCGGGGCAACCCCCCCGTGATGTCGGAGGTGCCCGCGACTTCGCGGGGAGTCTTGGCCAGGAGGGAACCGCCGGTGATGCGGTCCCCCTCATTGACTTCGATATAGGCCTTTTCCGGCAGGTAATAGTAGTCCAGGATGTGGCCGCTTTCATCCTCGATCACGACCTGGGGATGATAGTCCCCTTTGTGCTCGATGATGACGCGGCGCATGTTGCCGCTGGCGTCCTTTTGCATACGGACGGTTTCGCCGTCGATGATGTCCTCGTAACGGACCTTACCGCCAACTTCCGCGATAATGGGAATACTGTGCGGATCCCAGGTGCACAACACATGTCCCTGCTTGATCTCTTGTCCCGACTCGACCATCAGGATGGCCCCGGCTGGAACTTCGTACTTATCCAGGTCGCGCCCCTTGGTGTCCTGGATGATAATTTCGCCGTTGCGGCTCAGCACGATGCTCTGGCCCTGGTCGTTCTTGACGATCTTAATCCGGGCAAGTTGAACCACGCCGGGCTTTTTGGCTTTGCTTTCATGCTCGAGCACGGTCCGCACGCCCACCCCCCCGATATGGAAGGTGCGCATGGTGAGCTGCGTGCCGGGTTCGCCGATGGACTGAGCGCCGATAATGCCGACGGCCATGCCTTCTTCCACCATCGACCCCGTGGATAAGTCCATGCCGTAGCACAACCGGCAAATGCCCAGGGGGGCGTCGCAGGTCAGGGGACTGCGCACCTGGATTTTTTCCAGGCCGAGCGCCTCAATCCGGCGGCCGATTTCGCGCGTGATTAGTTCGCCTTCCTTGACGACGGGTTTGTCGTCCAGCGGGTTGACGATCGTCGCCCGCGAGACCCGCCCCCGAATGGAATCCGCCAGGCTGACCTCGACCTTTTCGCCGCGGTAAATGACCCCCTTGGTGATACCCTGCGTCGTGCCGCAATCGTGCATCGTAATAACCACGTTTTGCGCGACGTCGGCCAGTTTGCGCGTCAAGTAACCCGAATCCGCGGTCTTGAGAGCGGTGTCGGCCAGACCCTTGCGCGCCCCGTGGGTGGAGCTAAAGTACTCTAATACGGTCAGCCCCTCGCGAAAATTCGCCTTGATCGGCGTCTCGATGATCTTGCCCGAGGGCTTAGCCATCAACCCGCGCATGCCAGCCAATTGGCGAATTTGCTCGACGCCGCCGCGGGCACCGGAATGCGCCATCAGATAAATGGGGTTGATATAACCATCCTTGCGAAAATCCGTCTCCAGTTGGGCCATCATTTCCTTGGTGATGACCTCGCGGGCGTGCGTCCATTTATCCAGGACCTGGTTATAGCGTTCCAGCTCCGTCAGAGCGCCGCGCATGTACGCTTTGTTGATTTTCAACACTTCGCGCTCGGCGTCGCCAATGATTTTGGTCTTGGTATCGGGGGTGATCAGGTCGTCGGTGGCAAACGACAAGCCGCTCATGGTGCTGCTGCGGAATCCCAGGCGATTCATATTGTCCAGCAGATCAATCGTCGCCCGCCGTCCCAAAATAGCGTAACAATCGCTGATCACCTTGGCCAATTCGCTGCTGCGCATGGGGATATTGTAAAAAGGCATCCCCTCCGGCAACATGTCGTTAAACATGACCCGGCCCACGGTCGTTTCGATAATGGCTCCCGGTTTGGCCTCTGCCGGATTATCGGTCTTTAGGCTGCGCTTCTTGGGCAGGCGGACCTTGATCTTGGCGTGGGTGTCGATCTTTTTCAACTGGAACGCCATGATCACCTCGTTGACCGAGCTAAAGATCATGCCGTCCCCGCGGCGGTCGGGAATCGTCGCCGTGATATAGTAGCAACCCATAACCACGTCCTGCGACGGGCTGATAATCGGCGCGCCGTTGGAGGGGCTAAAGATGTTATTTGTCGACATCATCAGGGTGTGGGCCTCCACCTGCGCCTCGATGGATAGCGGCAGGTGCACGGCCATTTGGTCGCCGTCAAAGTCGGCGTTAAAGCCCTTGCAAACCAGGGGGTGCAGCTTAATGGCGTTTCCCTCGACCAGAATTGGTTCAAACGCCTGAATGCCCATGCGGTGCAGCGTGGGGGCGCGGTTGAGTAGGACGGGGTGGTTGCGAATCACCTCTTCCAGGATATCCCATACTTCCTCGTCCTTCCGCTCTAGCATTTTCTTGGCGGATTTGATCGTGTCGGCGTGACCGAGCTCCTTTAAGCGGCGGATGATAAACGGCTGAAAGAGTTCGAGCGCGATTTTCTTGGGCAGGCCGCATTGATGCAGGCGCAATGTCGGCCCGACCACAATCACCGACCGGGCGGAGTAGTCCACCCGCTTGCCCAACAGATTTTCGCGAAAGCGGCCTTGCTTTCCTTTGATCATGTCGGTGAGCGATTTTAACGGGCGATTGCTGGATCCCAGCACCGGCCGTTTGCAGCGATTATTGTCAAATAGCGCGTCGACGGATTGTTGCAGCATGCGTTTTTCATTGCGGATGATGACTTCGGGCGCGTTCAGGTCCACCAGCTTTTTCAGGCGGTTGTTGCGGTTGATAATGCGGCGGTACAAATCATTTAGGTCGCTCGTCGCAAAATTACCACTATCCAGCAATACCAGCGGCCGCAGATCGGGCGGAATAACCGGAATGACATCCAGCACCATCCACTCGGGCTTGTTGTCGCTATCGCGGATGCTTTCGACAATTTTCAGCCGATTGATCAGGTCTTTCTTTTTTTGCTTGGAATTGGTCTCCGCCAGCTCCTGCCGCAGATCCTTGGACAGTTGGACCAAATCGAGCGCGCCTAAGAGTTTGCGCACCGCCTCCGCCCCCATGTCCGCCTCGAACCCGCCGTCTCCGTAGGTTTCCCGCGCCTGGCGGTATTCCTCTTCGGTCAGCAGTTGCTGCCGCTTGAGCGGGGTATCCTTGGGGTCGATGACGACATAATCCTGAAAATAGATCACTTTTTCCAGGCTGCTCGTCTTCATGTCCAAGAGGTTCCCCAGGCGGCTGGGCATCGCCTTGAAAAACCAAATATGGACGGTCGGGGCGGCCAGTTCGATATGGCCCATGCGCTTGCGGCGCACGCGGCTGTGGGTAACCTTGACCCCGCAACGGTCGCAAATCATCCCCTTGTACTTCATGCCGCGGTATTTGCCGCAGGCACATTCCCAATCTTTTTCGGGGCCGAAAATGCGTTCGCAAAACAGCCCGTCCTTTTCGGGGCGGTAGGTGCGGTAGTTGATGGTTTCGGGCTTTTTGACCTCGCCAAAGGACCAACTGCGAATGTCATGCGGGCGCGCCAAGCTAATCTTGACGCTGGTGTAGTCATTAATCCGATCGTAGGATGCTTCGCCGATTGTGCTCATAGGGAATGCTCCTCAGCAAAAAATCGCGGTGAAATCCGCGCGGGATTCAAAGCTTATATGATTAAGGTTGGTTTGCTACTGTAAAGCGTGGCCGATCCAAAGGCGAATGTCGCCCCGCTAAATCCGCCGTTTTTCCAACTGCATGTTCAGCGCCAGGCCGCGAATTTCGTTGGTCAACACGTCAAAGCTGGCGGGCGTACCGGCCTCCAGTGTGTTTTCGCCCTTGACCATGCTTTCGTAAATCTTGGTCCGGCCCTCCACATCGTCGCTTTTCACCGTCAGCAGTTCTTGCAAAATATAGGCAGCGCCGTACGCCTCCAGCGCCCAAACCTCCATTTCGCCAAACCGCTGCCCGCCGAACCGCGCTTTCCCCCCCAGCGGCTGCTGGGTGATCAGCGAGTAAGGCCCCGTGGAGCGAGCGTGAACCTTGTCATCCACCAGGTGATGCAGCTTTAACATGTAGATGTAGCCCACCGTTGTTTCCTGCTCAAACGGTTCTCCGGTGCGCCCATCGTTAAGGCGCACTTTACCATGCTTGGGCAGGTTAGCCGCGGCAAAACACTGCCAGATGTCCTGTTCGCTGGCGCCGTCAAAGACCGGCGTCAACGCCTGAAAGCCCAACAGCGCCGCCGCCCAACCTAGGTGCGTCTCCAAAATTTGGCCCACGTTCATGCGGGAGGGGACGCCCAGCGGATTGAGCATGATCTGGATAGGGGTGCCATCCGGCAAGAAGGGCATATCCTCGCGCGGGAGGACCTTTGCAATAACGCCTTTATTACCATGGCGACCGGCCATTTTATCGCCAACGCTAATAACGCGTTTGGCGGCGATGTAGACCTTCACCATTTGCAGGACGCCGCTGCGCAGTTCATCCCCGCGCTTCATGCTGTTAAGCTTGCGTTCGCGGGCGTCAATCGCGTAATCGACCGCGGGCCACAGTTTTTTATACAGGGCCTCGACGTCGGCTTTCTTTTGGGGGCTGCGAATGTCCAGGTTGTCCAACTTAAAGTTGACCGCCTGATCCGCTACAAAGCGGTGCTCCTGGTCGCGCACCAGTGGATTACCGTCCTCGTCGGTTAATTTCTTGCCCAGCGTTTCCTCGATCTGGCCAATCAATTCGCCAAAGGCGGACGCGATGGCGGCGTTTCCTTCCGCTTCCGCGTCCTTCAGTTCTTTTTCAAACAGCTTGCGCTCCTCGTCGGACAGGCTCATCCGGCGGGAAAACTTTTGCGTGTCGATCACAATCCCCTCGATCCCGGAGGGAACCTCCAGCGAGTCGTTTTTGACATCCTCCCCCGCCCGTCCAAAAATCGCATGCAACAATTTTTCCTCGGGCGTCAGTTCTGTCTTGCTCTTGGGCGAGACCTTTCCCACCAGGATGTCCCCGGGACGGACAAATGTTCCCACGCGGACGATGCCGCTTTCGTCCAGGTTGCGCAGCATTTTTTCGCTGACGTTGGGAATATCGCGGGTAAATTCCTCGCGTCCCAGCTTGGTCTCCCGAATTTCAATGTCAAATTCCTCGATATGGATGCTGGTGTAGACATCATCCTGGACCAACTCTTCGCTGATGATGATGGCATCCTCAAAGTTAAATCCGTCCCACGACATAAAGCCGACCAGCACGTTCCGACCCAGCGCCAGTTCACCCTGAAATGTCGCGGCCCCGTCGGCGATGACGTCCCCTTTTTCGACTTTTTGGCCCAATTGCACGATGGGCTTTTGATTGAGGCAGGTTCGTTCATTAAGTCCCTTGAATTTGGTCAGGGGATAAACGTCGGATCCAATTTCGATCCGGGTGGCATCAACAAAAGTCACAGTCCCTTTTTTATGCGCGCGGACCAACATGCCGGAGTTGCGGGCGACATCCCGCTCCATGCCGGTGGCCACAACCGGTGGCTCGGTCACGAGCAACGGCACCGCCTGCCGCTGCATGTTGGAACCCATGAGCGCGCGGTTGGCGTCGTCATGTTCCAAAAAGGGAATCAATCCCGCCGACACGCCCACCATTTGCGCGGGAGCCACGTCAATGTACTGGATTTTGTCGGGGTTGATTAGCATAAAGTCCGAACGATACCGCGCGACGATGTTTTCTCCCTGGAGCACGCCATTGGCCACGGGGGTGTCCGCCGGAGCCAAATAAGCTTCGTTTTCCTGGTCGGCGCGCAGCCAGACAACTTCGTCGGTTAGTTTGCCCTTGCTGACTTTGCGATAGGGCGCGACCAAAAAGCCGTATTCATCCACGCCGGCATAAATCCCCAGGCTAGAGATCAACCCGATGTTGGTTCCTTCCGGCGTCTCGATGGGGCAAATCCGCCCATAGTGCGAAATGTGCACGTCGCGCACTTCAAAGCCAGCCCGCTTGCGATTTAGCCCCCCCGGCCCCAGGGCGGATAACCGCCGCTCGTGCGTCAGCATTGACAAGGGATTGGTCTGGTCAACCACCTGGGATAATTCTCCCCGGCCAAAGAAATACTCAATCGCCGCGGAGATACTCTTGGGATTGATCAGGTTGCGGGGGGTCATGTCCTGCAAGTCCTTCAGGCTCATGCGCTCTTGCACGGTGCGCCGCAGCTTTAAAAATCCCTTGCGCAGCTCGTCACTAGCCAATTCATCAATCGTCCGTAGGCGGCGATTGCCCAAATGGTCAATGTCGTCCACCTCGGCCGTAGGATCGTTGTCAATCAGCTTGAGCAAATAGCGGATCGATTCAATAATGTCCTCCGGCCGCAGGGTCATTTCCTCTTCCGATACCTCCGTCCCCAACTTGCGATTAATGCGAAAACGCCCCACCTTGCCCAGGCGATAGCGGTTGGTGTCATAAAACTTTTCATGAAACAACACGCGGGCTTTTTCTAATTGTGGAGGATTACCGGGACGCAGCCGCTGGTAAATCCGCAATAGCGCTTCCTCGTGACTGCCGGTCGGATCCTCGGCCAGGCTGTTTAAAATAAGCGAGTTCTTGAGATCGGGCATCACCTCGATCGTGGCCAGTCCGCTGGTGCAGATCTGCTCCGCCACGTTTTTGGTGATCTTTTGACCCGCCTCCAAAATCACTTCCCCCGCTCGGTCGCTATCCGCCGGATACACAATGTCGTCAACCGCGACCTTCCCCTCGATTTTGGCCACGCTGCGACCATCCACCACCTTTTCGTGGGTGGATTCATAAAATGCCCGCATCAATTGGGCGTTGGTCCCAAACTTTGGATCCATGGCGCGTAACAGCGTCATGGCCGAAAACTTGCCGCTTTGGTCGATACGGACCGTCAGGGTGTCTTTTTTGCTGATGTTCAGCTCGATCCAACTGCCCCGCTCGGGGATGATGCGGCAATTGTAAAGCTTTTTGTCGGTGATTTCGGTATCGGCCACAAAGTCGATGCCGGGACTGCGATGCAACTGGCTCACCACGACGCGTTCGGCGCCATTGATGATGAATTCCCCGCCCCCCAGCATGATGGGAATGTCGCCCAGGTAGACTTCTTCTTCGACGGGTTCTTCCTTGTTCAGGCGCAGCCAAACCCGAAATGGCCGACCATAAGTCAGCCGTAATTGGCGGCATTCATGAGGTTCGTAACGGGGTTTGCCCAATTCATAGCGGAGATATTCCAGCTTGAGATTTTTATCGTAGCTCTCAATGGGAAAAATCTCGCGCAGGACCCCCTCGATCCCCTGATCCTTGCGCTTGTTGGCGGGAAGATCAAGCTGCAAAAAGTTTTCATAGCTTTTGGTCTGAATGACCGTCAAATCCGGAATGGGATGGTGTTCGCGCAGCGAACCAAAGCGGCGGATTTCCTTGGGGCGGAGTCGACGTTCTGCCGAGGTGGCCATAGGCGTGAGAACTCCCTAGTAAGCGGGCTAAAGTACTGGTAAGCGGGCTAAGTAATTAAATGAATTGTGGCCAAAAAACCGAGGCTTGCGGCCTGGGCAAAATGTTCACGCCAACTACGGCGAACAGGCACCCTTATAAAGCGGGCAACTCGCTTTTGACCTTCCTATGTTTATTCCCATCACAACCCACGCAAAACAAGCATGCTATCCGGGGAACTTGCTCTGGCGGTTGTCGCAACTCGTCGCGGCGTAAACTGGACAAAAAAATACGGAACTCCTTGCCTTAACCCCGGACTTTTTGATTTGGTATTGCGTCAGGCTGACAACTCCAGCTTTTTCCGCGTTGGCACATATCTTCCCTGAATTTTCGACCCTTGGTCGCTAGACAAAAACACCAATTCCACCAGCGCGATCAGCACCAGCAAAACCAAAGGGGACTTGAACGTGAAGAGCATCTTTACCAACCGCCCAGGCGCATACGGGTTCGGCAACGTCTTGCAACCTTGCAAAAAAGCAAAGTCCAAGCCGCTGGATAAAGTCCAAACCGGAATCTCCGGGACAGAGAGGCAAAACACACTCAAAGAACAAGGAAAATTCAACAAGAAGCAGCTCAACGCATTCCGCAACTCCCAATTGCCTAATCCGCGCCAGCCGTAAACCCAGGCTTTACGCCAGGATGCAGCCAGGGACCGGGTCTACCGCAATGTGAGTCGCCGCTGAATTACCACCAAAAATCCGTAATCGCGCCAGCACCAAATTTCTAACCTAACACAATCAGCAACACCTTGCCAAGGGATAATTTGGCAGGAAGGGCATTTTTTGTGCCAAGGAAGACTGGAATCTCTATCGCGTATTGCCACCCAGTTCCAGGGGGTCCCATGGGAAAATGGCTATTCCCATGGGCTGGGTAGGTGGCAAAACCTGGAATTTGGGGCAAATTCCGCGTTTTACTTGAGGGCGATCTTGCCGCCCGCTTCTTCCAGCTCTTTCTTGAGCTTTTCAGCGTCTTCCTTGGAAATGCCTTCCTTGACCTTGCTGGGTGCTCCCTCGACCAGGTCCTTGGCTTCCTTCAGACCCAAACCGGTGGCCGCCCGGACAACCTTGATCACGCCGATTTTCTTGTCGGCGGCAAAGCTTTCCAAAATGACGTCAAACTCGGTCTTTTCAACAGCGGCGGGAGCAGCCGCGCCACCGCCACCCGCGGCGGGACCAGCCATTACCACGGCGCCGCCAGCAGCGGCCTTGATTCCGTGGACGTTTTCCAGATAATCGCTCAGTTCCTTGGCTTGCTTAAGGGTCAAGGCCACGATCTTGTCGCCAAGATCCTTGGTCAGAGCGGAATAATCAACTGCGGTATCAGTGGACATGGTCGCAACGATCCTTTCTCACGAAAACGCCGCCGGGCCGATCCCAACCACGGCAACGCACAACAGAATGGTTCAAAAAACTCAAATACCAACGTGTATGAACAAACGGCGGCAATCACGGCCGCCGGCAAAAACAATCAGCCAGCCACTTACGACTTAGTCACCAACGCTATCTCGCCACCAACCCGCCCCAAACGCCAAACTGCCCACCCATTACAACCAGCCATGAACATCGGTCAAACGAGCAAGTCCGCGAGCCAGTCGCTAAAAACGCCAAGCAATCGTCGCCGCTATTCCGCGGCCGGCGCCTCGGCCTTTTCCAGATCCTCCAGCTTTTGCTTGATTTGACTGGCAAGCGTCCCGCCAATTCCAATCAACTGCGCCGCCAACTGGGCACCCGGACCAGAGATCTGACCCGCAATCTTGGCCAAGACTTCTGTCCGGCTAGGCCACGTGCTGACAGCCTTGACGCCGTCCGGAGCCAAACGTTCTCCATCCACCGCGCCACCGCGGGGAATTAGCTTTTCAAAGCCCTTTTTTTCTGAAATTTCGATGATTTCCTTGGCGAGACTGACGATGTCCTCTCCCCCCCAAACCACCGCCAAAGAACCCTCGGTCTCCACAAAGGCATTCTCAATGGGAGTGCCCCGCGTGGCCAGACGCGCCAGGCTGTTCTTAATCACGGTCAAGTGAATATTTTTGGCACGCAAGTCGGTCCGCAGCTTGGCGGTTTGCTCGGAATTCAGGCCGATGCAATTCACCAACAGCACATCATTGACGCCCGTCAGCTTGCGCTTTAGATCGTCAATCATCATGTTTTTAACTAACTTGCTCATCGCAATTCACCTAACTCAGAAATATTTGAATTTCAGGACCGGGCCACCGAACACCACCCCGCCTTGCCTACCACCGACTTCACTCCACACCCATCATCGCCCAACCTGACAGATCAGACGGATAGCCAGGCAACCCAACCTAACGAGCCACCCAACCTAAATGGCTACCATGAGACCAGGACTCATGGTGGCGGAGATAGAGACAGTCTTGACATACTGCCCCTTAACCGCCGTCGGCTTTAAGTGCAGGACATGATCAATGAAGGCCTGAATGTTCTCCACCAGCTTTTGCTCGTCAAAACTTAGCTTGCCAGTCACGGCATGAATGATTCCGCCGGCATCATTGCGAAACTCCACCTTGCCTGCCTTGTACTCTTTGACTGTTTTGGCGATATCCGGCGTGACCGTTCCAGCGCGGGGAGAAGGCATTAAACCACGTGGGCCTAAGACCTTTCCCAGGGGACCGACCAGACCCATCATATCCGGAGCGGCGATACAGACATCAAATTCCGTCCAGCCATCTTTGATTTTCTTGGCCAGATCATCGGTGCCGACCTCGTCCGCGCCGGAAGCCTTGGCCTGATCCGCCAAATCACCCTTGGCAAACACTACCACCCGCTTGGACTTGCCAATACCGTGGGGCAGGACGATGGAGCCGCGCACGAGTTGGTCGGCTTGCTTCGCGTCGATTCCCAACCGCATGGCGATTTCGACCGATTGATCGAACTTTAAACCGCCGAATTGCTTCAGAATCTTGACCGCCTCGGCCAAGGGGAGCGGAGTCTTCGACGAAGGAACTTTCGCCGCGAGCGCTTTATTACGTTTTGATTGTAGTGGCATAGTGATCCACACTTTCCTGGTCCAAGCCGCATCCCACGCCCCAGTGGCGGGTTTGCGTCCCAGAAAAAATGACAGACTTTCGATTCTAACACATCCAGCCAAATGTCAAGCCAAGAAAATAATTGTATAATTATTTTTCAGCTTTCCGCTTAAACTATAGTCCGCCTCCCCCGCAACTACGCTGCCATCGGCTATTTCCGGCCATTTAGCGCCGTGAATTAGCCTTCCACCACCAAGCCCATGCTACGGGCGGTCCCTTCGATCATCCGCCGGGCGTGTTCGGCGTCGCGGGCGTTCAGATCGGCCATTTTCAATTTAACAATTTTATCCAATTGTTCTTTGTTGACCTTGCCGACTTTGGTTTTGTTAGGCACACCAGAACCTTTTTCGATCTTGGCGGCTTCCTTCAAAAGGGCGGCGGCGGGGGGACTTTTGGTGATAAAGTCAAAACTGCGGTCGTTGTAAACATTGACCACCACGGGAATAGGCATTCCCTTGGCTTCCTTGGTGCGATCATTAAACTGGGAGACAAATTGGCCAAGGTTGATGCCAAATTTACCCAGGGAAGTACCAACCGGGGGGGCGGGGGTGGCCTGACCGCCGGGAACCTGAAACTTTGCCGTGCCAACCAATTGCTTAGCCATACTGACTCACCTGAACACAAAAATGAATTGTCGATTGAAAATTGAAACTTTAAATTTCGCTAATAAAAACACAAAACGGCACCGAGCCAATTCGATCCCCTGCGGGTGGTAAACCTCGGCTTAATCCACTTTTTCCACCAGCCAATACTCAATATCCACGGGAGTGGGACGGCCAAAAATATTGACCATGACTGTAACGCGCCCCTTGGCCTCGTCAATGGCTTCGATTACCCCCTCAAAGTTGATAAAGTTCCCTTCCTTGATCCGCACCTTATCGCCCGATTTGTACTTGATGGCGACCTTTGGTTGTTCGGCGGGACCATCCTCTGTCTTGGGCAGGATTTTGGCAATATCGGCCGCCGACATGGGAGTGGGACGCCCCATCGCCCCGGTAAAGTCGCCAATGCCGGAAGTCTCGCGCACGATATACCAGGTGTCGTCGTTGATTTCCATGTTGACAACGATGTAACCGGGATACAATTTCCGCTTGGTAGTACGCTTCTTGCCGTTGCGAAATTCGGTGATAAGCTCTACGGGAACGACAATCTCGCCAAAATAACGTTCCAGGCCAGCCATGGCAATTTTGCGTCGCAGCGTGTCACAAACGGAGTCCTCGCGATTGGTCGCCACCTTGAGGATATACCAATGCATCTGCGCGGGAGGTTCCTCAAGCGCGGTCATGGCTTCTTGATACTCGGCGGCGGTTTTGGTGCGCCGAGGCTTGACCGTGGGGACCACGATAGTGGCTGGTTCGTCCGCTTCTTCGGCGGTTGACGCGGCAGGCGTTACATCTACGCCATTAACATGCGGGCTGGCTATATCACTGGCCAGGTGCTCATCAACCCTAACATCAACGGGAGCAGACTGATTGGCGGCAGCTTCCACCTTGGCGGCCTCATCAAATACGGTGGAAAATCCAGGTTCAGGGGAACTTTCCCCCTGGAGATGTTGGTCGGTGGATGGAGCCTGATCAACGGCAACTGTCGCCTGATCCAGAGCAACATCTACTTCAGCTGTTGCCGCGTCAGGGTGTTGACCGGAGACGGCATTCTCCAATGGCGGTTCAGCGCTCGCTGTTAAATTTTCGAAATCTTGCATAGCCGGTGTCGCGGGCGCGACACCACTTGCGCCAGCCGTTGTTTCAACCGCTGCGTCAGATGCCAAATCAGCGGGCGCCACCGCCGCTTCATCCCCTGCCTGCCGCGGGTGTCCGTCATCCAGCGTATTGTCTAACATCTCGTCCTGCACTGCACTACTCTCCGATGGTCATTACCCATCCAAAAAAATCGGTCCCCCCAGATTCCACGAGTGGTCATGAATGAATCACACCGATCAGCCGGAACAACCCAAACCACACGGTATCAAAAAACCATAACAGCAGGGCCATGGCCAACATCACGAATATCACCACCACCGAACTACGCAACAATTCGGCCTGCGTGGGCCAAGAGATCTTGTTAAACTCCCCTTCCACGTTGATTAAAAAGTCGGCAAAACGCGGGATGTTGACCACCCGATAACTAAGCCAAGCCCCCACGGCGGAGATGGCAAAAAACATGCTCCAATAAGTGCTGCCTGCGTCATAGCCAAAGTATGGCGGCAACCGCCATGCCAAAGCCAGGAAAAACGCCAATAGGCCAAAAAAGGTCGCCTGCCGCATAATGCGGCCCTGCGAACGCTTGTACAACCCAAACTGGAATAATTCCGCGAATACCGAGGGGGCTAACGCTTCTTTTTTTTCTGCCATGGCTTATTGCTCCACAAATTCGCATCCTGCAAAAAATACCATCCACCAAGGCCCATCCCGGTGCCTTACCGCCCATCCTGATGCCTTACAAACGTCTACCAGCGGCACACTTGACAAGGGACTGGTACAGGTCCAACGCCGCAAGTTATCCGGCGAGCCACTTTTTGATACGACACTGCTTGACTAAAACACTGCCTGCCACTAATCATCCCCCCCAACCACCCCATCCATTCCAACAGACCCTAACCCTCCCAACGGAAATGTCACCCGGCAATCAGCATGGGCGGAGGGAATCGAACCCCCAACCTGCGGTTTTGGAAACCGCTGCTCTGCCAATTGAGCTACGCCCATCCGCTCATTAATGAGCAAAACACGCCAGCCGAAAAAACCAAAGACGGACGCGAGAAATTGACTCCCGTGTCCGCCCTGGGAAAATTCCACCTAACCGTCAACTTAGGCCAAAATCTTCGTCACGACGCCGGAACCGACCGTTTTGCCCCCTTCACGGATAGCAAAGCGGACCCCTTCGTCCATGGCGATGGGGGCCATCAGCTCCACGCTTAGCTTGGCATTATCGCCGGGCATGCACATTTCAGCGCCCCCCAGCAAATTGGCGGAGCCGGTGACGTCGGTCGTGCGGAAATAAAACTGCGGCTTATATCCAGAAAAGAACGGGGTATGGCGGCCACCTTCTTCTTTGCTCAGGATGTAAACTTCACATTCGAATTTATTATGCGGGGTGATCGAGCCTGGCTTGGCCAAGACTTGGCCCCGTTCAATATCTTCGCGCTTCAAACCGCGGAGCAAGCAGCCGACGTTGTCGCCCGCCTCGCCCCGCTCCATCATTTTGCGGAACATTTCCACGCCGGTGACGGTGGTCTTGGCTTTATTTTCGCTAAAGCCAATGATCTCCACTTCGTCGCCAACCTTGACCACTCCGCGTTCGATACGCCCGGTCGCGACGGTACCGCGGCCTTCGATGGAAAACACGTCTTCGATCGCCATAAGGAAGGGCTTGTCAACTTCGCGTTGCGGCTGGGGAATGTAGCTATCCACCGCGTCCAGCAAATCCTCGATGCACTTGCGGGCGGTCGGGTCGGCCGGGCTGTCATAGGCGGGCTTGCCAGCGCCGCGGATGATCGGAATGTCATCCCCGGGAAAGCCATAGTGCGTCAGCAACTCCCGAATTTCCATTTCGACCAGATCCAACAATTCCGGATCATCGACCAGGTCCACCTTGTTCAAAAAGACCACCAGCGCGGGTACGCCGACCTGCCGGGCCAACAAAATGTGTTCCTTTGTCTGGGGCATCGGGCCGTCAGCGGCGCTTACCACCAATATCGCTCCGTCCATCTGGGCGGCGCCGGTAATCATGTTTTTAATAAAGTCGGCGTGCCCCGGGCAGTCGATGTGGGCGTAGTGCCGTTTTTCGGTTTCGTATTCGACGTGGGACACGGCGATGGTCACGGTTTTGGTTTCATCACGGACGGTTCCCCCCTTGGCAATGTCCGAGTAGGACTTTAAGGAAGCCAGTCCCTTGACCGATTGCACGGCCAACAATGCCGCCGTCAACGTGGTCTTGCCATGATCGATATGCCCAATGGTGCCGACATTACAGTGCGGCTTGGTACGTTGAAAGACGTCTTTGGCCATTCTAACTCCTAAAAAATGCTGCGGTGACAAACCGGCAAAAGACTAACCGGCCCGTCCCAAACCCGTGAAAAAAATCGTAAACAAAACTCGGTAAATCGAATCCCGCCGAACATCACGGACTTGTTCGACACATTCGAAAATTGGCTCACCATAACAATCCGACAAAGCAATACCACCAACTCATCCGCCCAACCACAATCCGCCCAATTGCCAGGGCTGATGAAGGGACTTGAACCCTTGACCTCGTCCTTACCAAGGACGTGCTCTACCAACTGAGCTACATCAGCAGGTTGACTAGGTATTATTCAGGCATCAACTTGCTATTGAGGCAACAGCAATAATCCACGGCGACAAATGTCCAACCACGGTTATCTCGCCACCTCTTACAACATTCATTAACAGCGGGTGAAGGGAATCGAACCCTCACGACCAGCTTGGAAGGCTGGGGTTCTACCATTGAACTACACCCGCGCTCAAGCTCCTACATGGCAAAAAATGCCCATTCACACGCCTCTGACGCCACGGATAAATCGCAAACCCGCAACAGCCAGTTTTTGTCAATCTAACACAACTATCTCCCGGGGGTGAGACCCCCTCCCGGGAAAAATTCTAGTGGAGGGTGAAGGATTCGAACCTTCGAAGCACGAGTGCAACAGATTTACAGTCTGCGTCCTTTAGCCACTTGGATAACCCTCCGTACAATCGCTTTTACCTCACCGGCAAAAAAACCCCGCTTTTCCATTAAATTATGGCACCGCGGAAATCATTCAATTTCTGCTCCTCTACGCACCAAAAACGCCTACCAACCAAGGGGAATGACAAAACCCGACAACATAAGTTCTGGGGGATGGAATTACCCTCCAACCCGCTTTGGCAAGTCCGGCTGGCACCCGCCCCCTCAAAAAACAGCTTGCAAAAAACGCTAAACTGTTTAATGGCATAGGTTTAAGCTTTTCAGGGCTAGCGATCGGAGTTGAACCGATAACCTGCTGATTACAAATCAGCTGCTCTGCCAATTGAGCTACGCTAGCAGTCCTGGGGAATTCGCGAAACTATCTAATATACAAAGAGTTGTGATTCCCGCAAGGACACTTATAGGCCCTAATGAGACGAAAAAATTGGTAATTTGAAACTCCTGGAATGTTTGTAACAGCTCATGAACATACGGGAGTGTCGAGCCGCCATTTCCGCACTTATCCAGAGGATTCCCTTTAACCTGACTCCCCAAGAAATGACGCATTTTTATCTTGAATTCATCATGAAACAACGCTTACCAACTGATATGTACTGTAACTATTTACATAGGTTCACATTTTCTCCCAGGAGTTGATGGTGTGGTTTTTCTGGATAAAAATGCCCACCAATAGCAAACCAGACAAAATGGCGGTTAAAAATCCTGCAATATTCGTCTTCTTGATGATCGAGGTAATCGCATTCAGAGCGGCCTCGGCGTAGGACCTAGCTCAAGCTGATGTTTTACCTGGGGGGCGCACGACAAATAACTTCCCGGTGAAAACACGCCAAATATCGTGCTAGCAGGCATTCGGAGTATCATAATCCGGGTCTTTATTTTTCGAGCGATCCTGCCTAAATGTGCAATACCCTTCAATCGACCTGTAACCGCCCGCAAATAGCGGCAACGAGGACAAAACCACTGGAATCATCCGACATCGTAATCGTCGCCGGGAAACTGCTCAAAAAACAATCCACAACGACCCAAAGATAAAGAGTAAAAGCAAAATCAAGGTGCAGGCTAATCCACATTGCCGGATGAGGTCCTGCGCAAAAATTGGTAAGTTTACATGGCTGTAAAATCCTTACAGGAAATTTGATCGTGACTGGAAAAGCAGCAGGCGTGTTGAGTGCTCTCGTGCATTGTCTCTGTTTGATTTCGTATCCGCCTTAGTGCTCTATACTGCGGTTAAAATGGCAAAAAACCCCCGGACTAACGCCGAGCGGCCGATTTGCCTAAGCACGAATAGATCGCTGAAATAAAACCGCATTTTGCTCGCTTGCCTGCCTGGTAAACGGCTGGCCTGAACTACGCGTGCCACCGGTAAAATCTGAGGCAAATAAAATCAAAAACTGTTACCGCTGAGAAAATATGGCTGAGAAGAGTATCAGCAAAGAGATTGAATGATACAGAATAAAAAGGGCGAAATGGACGCAATTTCGCGGATAAAAATCTTAATTCAATTGACCCCAACGGGATTGGAACAATAGCGGAAAATACGGCAAATTCTCATAGTTCCCCCTCAGGTAGCGCACAAGGTAGCGCACTGGCCAATTCCACCACAGAAATTCTTGACAGTGACCTAGCAGACCTCGTCCGCCTCTGGCCGTCCCTCTCTGCGGGAACCCGCCAGCGGATCAAGGATTTGATTCTCAGTGATTTGACCGGCGGCATGTTGCCGACCGGCGGAACCGTGCCGCATGTAGCGGCATGGTAGTTTTTCTTGATTGCCCTCAGGGCAGAAAGTGATTGGTGTTAGATGTCAGATACCCAGAACGTTGCCGACCTTTGGCAAGCGAACCTCGATTTGATGCGGGAAAGGAACCCGCGACTATCGGCGGCGGCGGCGACCGCCAAGCTGGTGCGGGAGCAACCGCAATTGCATCAACAATATTTGGCGGCGGCAAACGCCCGGCAGGGGGCACGGCACGAAAAGCCCGGCACCAAGGGCAAGCCCGCCCAAGTGGCATGGGAATCGGCACTTGAGGCATTAACCGACAAAGGCATGCCGCGAGCACGGGCAACGGCACATCTGGCAAAAACCCGACCCGAACTGAGAAGTGCTTACGTGGCGGAACACAACGAACAAGC